>DAOUMT010000144.1:0-16978 GCA_034409195.1 Dehalococcoidia bacterium | reverse complement strand
TAATCGATGCTGTAAAGACCAGCCGGCATATATACCAGAGAATGCTGACATGGGTGGTGAACAAGGTTACCAAGGTAATCCAGGTCATTGGCTTGCTGACCGCGGGTTTCTTCTTGTTCCATGATACCGTCCTGTCTCTGCTGGGAATGGCATTGCTCATATTTGCAAACGACTTCGTTACCATGTCTCTGGCAACCGACAACGTAAAATATACGGCAAATCCGAACAAGTGGAATGTGAGAAACATAACCCTCGCCTCGCTCGTTATCGGCGCCTTGATGATAGCCGAGGGAGGCATCGCATTTTTTATCGGCAATCACTATTTCCATCTTGAGTTCGCCAAGCTGCAAACCTTTATCATGCTCCTGCTTATTTTTACCAGTCAGTTCAGGGTTTATATCGTAAGGGAGAGGAAGTATTTCTGGTCTTCACGCCCGGGCAGAGATTTGATTGTCGCAACAGTAGGCGCCCTGATCGTATTTACACTGCTGGGTATCTATGGAGGCATCGTACCGTCGCTCACCTGGTACCAGGTCCTTTTCGTATTGGGATTTTCCGCAGTATTCACATTCGCTATCGATTTGCCAAAGTATCTGGCTTTCAAGAGGTTTGGCCTGTGAAGACCAAAACCTGGGATTCTCGTCTTCCGACTTGATTCGGCAGGCCTGGGTTTGCTATTAATTGCTTCGAAAATAGGTCTTATAAGCGTTCGCCCTGAGCTTGTCGAAGGGTGAACGACCATATCTCGTTCATGGTTCGACAAGCCTGTCCTGAGCTTGCCGAAGGGCTCACCACGAACGGGAGCATCTCTTCATTACGGGAGATGATATTTTCATCCTTCGTGGTGCTGATTTCAATCAGCATGGCAGATTCTCGCCTTACAGCCATTGCACTTAGGAAATTTTTATGAGCCTTAGACGACCGGACTGGTATAAGGGCAATATCCCCTGGCTACTTGCGGGCCGTGCCGCGCGGAGCTTCTCCCAGGCCGTGCTCGTAATTGCGGTGCCACTCTATGTGTCTGCTGCCGGCTATTCGACTGTCAGAGTGGGCTACCTGCTGTCGCTGGCCCTTTTGGGCTCGACGTTATTAACATTGCTTGTAGGTATCTTCTCCGACCGGTATGGCCGTAAACCCATGCTTATGGCAATTGCAGTGCTTGCAATGGCAGGGACAAGTGTCTTTGCTCTGACAACGAAGTTTTGGATTCTGGCCATAATGGCAGGTATCGCAGCGGTCCGGGGTGGCGGCGCCGGCAGCGGCGGTGGGTTCGGCCCATTCTACCCTGCGGAACAGGCGCTGATAGCTGAAGGCAGTTCGGACCAACAGCGCAATTCAGTTTTTTCGGTTCTGTCTCTGGTTGGGGTGCTGGCGGGCGCGCTCGGGTCAGCAGTAATGGTAATACCCGACATTTTGCAGCGCATGCATGTTAGCACCCTTGATTCCTACGAGCCTATTTTCTGGATTGCAGCATTCGTCAGTTTCGCAGTCCTTTTACTGACCCTGCCCATCCGCGAGAAGCATAATCCGCCTGTTGCGCCGAAGAAAACAGCGGCAAGACTTTCGACCTGGAAACTAATAGGGCGGCTGTGGCTGACTAACGGAGTTAATGGCCTTGTTATCGGCGTCATCGGGCCTTTTTTAACCTACTGGTTATCAGTCAGGTACGGCGCTACAGCAACAGCGATTGCTACCCTTTATCTGGTGGCGAACCTTCTAACCGTCTTCTCTTACCTGGCAGCGCCAGCTATCGCTCGCCGGCTCCACGCAGTGCCCACTATTATAATCACCCGTTTTGGGACCGTTTTACTCATGGCAGGGATGGCGCTGGCGCCGACTTTCTTTTGGGTATTTATAACCTATACTTTGCGTATCATGGTGAACTCAATCGGTCTCCCCATCCGGCAGTCATTTGTTATGGGTATATCTGAAGAGCAAGGCCGTTCCAGAGTGGCTGCCTTTGGCAATTTGCCTTCACAGGGAACCGGCGTTGTGGCGCCGACTATAGCTTCTCATCTGATGCAGAGCGTGTCGGAAGCGGCGCCTGTCTGGCTAGCCACAGGGGCCTCGGCTATAAACGCGGCGCTCTGGGGTCTGTTCTTTAGAAATATAAAACCGCCTGAGGAAGAATAGAGAGCCCTCTCGCACTTATCGAGATGAGTCCCGGCCATTACCTATTGAAAATAGATTTTTTGCCGCTCGTGCTTAACTATGGGTAGGTCGGACACCTACTCTGATCCAGGCCTGGAGCGGGTGCCCCAGGCTACCCTGAAAAAACTATTTTCACGCATCCCTGGGTTGATTGCAATCAATACCGCAGATTCAGCTATGGCGCGGACGCCCGAAAGTGATGGATAAAGCCACCGAAATGAGGAGTGCGCCTAAAGCTACCATGAGGACGTCGCGGGTCATGCCAAAATGGAAGTCACTCACCTCGAAGATGAGGGTGTACCCGATGAAAAAGTTGGCCAGGCCCCAGAGAACATTTACCAGGGGTGGAGATTCGCCTTTACCCGGCGGTGAAGCAAAGGGGCTGGGGAACTTTTTCCCCGATATGCCCTGCACGAAGTGAGGCACGCCGTTAGCGAAAAAGACCCCGGCAAAGAAGTAGGCCAGATAAGCGTACCAGGCCATGGGTCTCTCCTTATCACACCGTTTCTACTTTGAGCAGGTTCGTAGTGCCAGCTATGCCAATGGGGATGCCAGCGGTGATGACGATGAGGTCGCCTTTTCGCACCACTCCGGTATCCAGGCTCAGTTTTACCCCCTGGGCCAAAAGGCCGGCCACGTCAGAGGGCTCGGTTACCTCAAATGGATACACTCCCCAGGACAGAAGGAGCCTTCTCCTCTGCTTTGAGCTGGGGGTGGCGGAGAGAATGGGGATGCCCGGACGGTATTTAGCGACCCGTCTGGCCGTGCTCCCCGACGTGGTGAAAGCCACGATAGCTGCTGCTCCGAGCTGGTGAGCAGTATGGCAGGCGGCATAGCTTATGGCGTCGTCTGTTTGAGGCTCGAGGTCAGCTCCTTTGTCCAGTAGCATCTTACTATAAGGCAGGGCAGCCTCTGTAGTCAGGGCTAGCTTCATCATAACCTGCACTGCCTCGACCGGATAGCGGCCAACGGCAGTCTCTCCGGAGAGCATAATAGCATCAGTCCCATCGAAAATGGAGTTGGCTATGTCTGTGACCTCGGCCCGGGTGGGATGGGGAGACTCTATCATTGACTGCAGCATCTGGGTGGCGGTGATTACGGGCTTCCCGGCATGGTTGCATTTCCTGATGATTTCCTTCTGCTCCAGGGGGACTTTTTCGATAGGAATCTCCACACCCAGGTCCCCTCGAGCTACCATCAGGCCATCAGAGGCCGCCAGAATCTTGTCGAGGTGCTCAATTGCCTCCCACTTCTCTATCTTGGCGATGAGCGGGATATCGGCCTTTTTCTCTTTAAGGAACTTTCTCACGCGGGTGATATCGTTGGCTTCTCTGACGAAGGAAAGGGCTACGAAATCCACCTCATGCTCTATGCCGAAGAGGAGGTCATTAAAATCTTTTTCGGTGGAAGAGGGTATATTCAATTTTACCCCCGGCACATTTACGCCCTTCTCCGCTCCCAGGATGCCTCCCACGATAACGCGGCATTTCACAGCCTTACGTGATGTCTCAGACACCTCCAGCTTTATTGCTCCGTCGTCGAGAAAGATAACATCGCCTTTTTTCAGGCCCTCTACGAGTTCGGGCAGATTCAGGCTCACCGAGTGCTCATCGCCCGGCACATCGAGTGTGGTAAGGGTGAAGAAAGACCCTTCCTTGAGTTGGACCTCTTTCTTCACGAGCTGTCCGGTCCGAATCTTGGGCCCGGCGAGATCCTGGAGAATGGCTACCGGTGTTTTTAGCTTCGATGCTGCCTTGCGTATGTTTCGGATATACCCTGCGTGGTCCTCATGGGTGCCGTGGGAAAAATTGAGGCGTGCCACGTTCATTCCCGCCTTAATAAGCGCCTCCATAGCGGAGGACGATCCTGTGGCAGGGCCGATAGTGCAGACTATTTTGGTCTTCTGTCTCAGCGCCATAACTTTATCAGCCATATCTAGAAAGTGTGGTAATTGTACCATAATCTAAGCATTAGCAAAAGCCATTTTTTGTACTCGTAAATAGTGGGGAAGGGCACGAGAGATTGCCACGGCCTCCTTCGGATGGCCTCGCAATGACATAAAATAATCGGGTGGCTTCGCAATGACATGGCTGACAATTCTCTCGTGAAATATTTGCCAGGTGGAGTCCAGTAGGGTAGACTTACATGAGGCCGCTAAAATGAGCTTCACTGGAGATGGGAAATGACCACCACTACTGTACTGTTAGTGCGCCATGGACAGACCAGGTCGAATGTTACCGGTCATTATATGGGATGGTCCGAGGAAGACCTTGACGCAGTGGGGTACAGCCAGGCGCACGAGTTGGCCTCTAGGCTGGCTGGCTTGTCTATAGCCTCAATATACACCAGCCCGCTTAAGAGGGCATCTACCACTGCATCTATCATTGCTGAGCCTTATGGCCTCAAGGCGAAGGTCCTCGATGGCCTGATAGAGATCAAGCTGGGGGACTGGCAGGGGCTGCATGAGACCGAAATCGCCCAGAGGTGGCCCGAGCTATGGCGGCAGTTTAGGATAGACCCGTCGGGGTTTGCTATGCCCCATGGCGAGAGCTTTGCGCAGGTGGCTGAGAGGGCAGTTCAAGCTTTTGAGACTGTAGTAGTTGCCGATCAGGGACATCTGGCGCTGATAGTGACCCATGATATTGTGGTGAAAATAATAGCGTCCCATGTTCTAGGTGCAACGTATAGCATTTATCGCAGATTCAACATAGATAATGCATCGCTGACTGTAGTCCGGGTTACGGATAGTTCAAAGCACTTAGTCACTCTTAATGATATCTCGCACTACAGAGCTGCACCTGTTTAAATGTGACAGCTTTTTAAGCGGCCGGGCTGATATGCTGTTCTGCCAGAGTTAAACCGATCACGCCGAGCACAATGAGGGCTATCGAGACTATCTTTATCGCCGTAGCTGGCTCCTTAAAATAAAGGATACCAACCGTGGCTATGAGGGCCGTTGCTATGCCTGACCATATCGCATAGCCAGTGCTCACATCTATTTTCTTCACAGCAAGCGTTAGAAAAGCGAAGGCGAGTCCATAGAAAGCCAACATCGCAATAGAAGGTGTGATTTTCGTGAAACCATGAGACAGTTTCATGGCTGCTGTCCCGATGACTTCCGTTATTATGGCGAGAATTAAATAAACCCAGCTCATTCAACCCCTCCTTGGACGCCTTTTCAATTCCTCTGAGCGATAGCTCAGCGCTATGGCTTTATACGTCCTGAAATAATACAGCTTGAGCCTGAACATATCAAGGTCTGTGCCCTTACTGTAGCGTCGCCACTCCTGTGGCGACGCGCACCCGTCGTGATGGGAGTCACGACGCTACATTTGCCTGCAAAGGCCTATCTGAGGGTAGGATATGAAGGTCTGGAATCGGGCGAAGGGGTGTCGACTCTCTCGCCCTGCATTATTAGGAAGCGTTTCCACTAATTCCGGCTTGTCAGTCGTGCCTATCCTGCTTCAACGACGTGGTGGCGGGCAGGTATATTTGATTGGTATATTCCTTCAGCATCCGGCGCGCGCAGAAGTTGGGCGTAATTGAGCGAATCGCCTCTTTTACCACGCGAACCCAGCCATGGGGCACACCGTCTCTATCTCTGTTGTAATAGAGCGGCACAATCTTTTCCTCCAGAAGACGGTACAGTGCCTCGGCATCGGCCTTGTCTTCCTCTTCGGGGTTATATGCTCCGGGGCCATTTCCTATAGCCCAGCCATTAGTTCCGTTATATCCTTCATACCACCATCCATCGCGGACGCTGAGGTTCGGCACGCCGTTCAATGAAGCCTTCATGCCGCTGGTGCCGCACGCCTCATTAAGACGACGTGGAGTGTTCAGCCATACGTCTACTCCCTGCACCAGGTAGTGCGCCATGTGCATGTCATAGTCCTCTACAAAGGCTATGCGGCCCTGAAACTCTCGGTCTGCGGCCAGGTTATATACCTGCTGCAGGAGATGCTTTGACTGGTAATCAGCAGGATGAGATTTGCCGGAGAATATTACCTGGACCGGCCGCCACTCGTCATTTATGATTTTTTTCAGGCGCTCGATGTCGCGAAAAATCAGCGCCGGCCGTTTATATTCAGCAAAACGCCTGACGAACCCGATAGTTAAAACCCAGGGGTCAAGCAAGGCGCCCATTGCCAGCACTTGCTGCGGTGCCACCTCGGCCTTGTCCCAGCGTTTTCGGGCACGCTCCCGCATGGTTACCATGAGGTTGCGTTTCAAAAGCTGCCGCACTGCCCAGAGTTCTTCGTCCGGGATGTCCCTCACACGCTCCCAAATTTTGGGATCGTCGTGCTTCTCCAGCCAGTCTTTGCCCAGGTATTTCTCGTAGAGTTGTCCCAGCTCTGGAGCGACCCAGGTGGGAACGTGAATCCCGTTGGTTATGTGTGAAATTGGCACTTTATCTTCCTGGATATCCGGCCATAGCACATGCCATAATCTCCGCGAAACTGCGCCGTGAAGTTGACTCACAGCGTTACACTGGCCGGACGTGGCTAGCGCAAGCGCGGCCATATTGAAAGCCTGATTGAAGAGACCATTCTGCTGCCCCAACTTCATGAACATATCCCGGTCTATTCTCGGCGAGCCCCAGTAGCTGTGAAAACATCGTTCCATCAGTTGAACGGGGAAGATGTCATGGCCGGCAGGTACCGGTGTATGTGTGGTAAAGACCGTGGTGGCTCTCACCCTCTGTACAGCCTCATCGAAAGTTGAACCCTGCTCTATCTCCTCCCTGACTCGTTCCAGCATCATGAAGGCGGTGTGCCCTTCATTGGCATGCCAGACGGCCGGCTTAATGCCCAGAGACCGCAGAACGCGCACGCCTCCTATCCCCAATACCATCTCCTGCTTTATGCGCACCTCCTTGTCGGCTATGTAGAGGCGGGCGGACAATTGGCGGTCCTCCGGGGGATTCTCCTCAATATCTGTATCCAGCAAGTAGATGCTGACACGCCCCACCTGAACCTGCCATACTGCAATGGATAGTGACTTGCTGTCCAGTTCGACTTTAGCCAGCGTTCTCTGCCCTTCCGGGGAAAAGATAGGCGTGATAGGAGCTTCAGTGAAATCTAGCTGCTGGTATATCTCCTCCTGCCATCCGTTGGCGGATATGCGCTGATGAAAATATCCCTGGGGATACATAAATCCGATTCCAACAAGAGGCAGGCCAAGATCGCTAGCCTCCTTACAGATGTCGCCGGCAAGTATGCCCAGCCCCCCGGCATAGATGGGAAGCGAGTTATGGATAGCGAATTCCATGGAAAAGCAGGCGACAGGACCCGGAAGCAGGCCGGGATAATTAGACCTGGACCCGGTGTCCCGGTCTGACATATCGGTATCGAAGGCTGATAAAACGAAGTCGTATAGCGTAAGGAAGGCGGGGTCGCTGGCAGCAATTTTCAACTTATCCGGGTCGATGTCGCGAAGCTGCTTGACCGGGTTATGGCCGCTGGTTCTCCACGTGGGGTAATCCAGAATACGGAACAGGTCGCGAGCATACTGATGCCAGCTCCACCACAGGTTATGCGCCAGCTCATCAAGCCTCTTAATGCGTTTCGGCAGCTGCGACCTTATAGCTTGATTCCCCATATCCTTGCTCATATCAAACATTAGCGCACATTCTTTGAGTTTAAGCAGTGGTTTTCGCCAATTGGTTGGGGAGAAGTACTAGACGGTACATCTCAATATATATATTGTGCTCGGGACGAAAGGACTATGACAATCCCAATCATGTACTATTCATGATGCACTTCCGTAGGGGGTACTCGGGTTCTTCAGCAGCAAATAGCGCCTGGCTATCAGGATGCCGGTGAGATATGCAGAACTTTCCCCCTAGTGCTGCCATTCGCAGACGATGAATCCTGCTTGACAAAGACGAGCAGATATTATATAAATAAGACTAAGTAGGTCTTAATTATTTTTAGCAAGGACTGAAGAATGCCATTTATAAGCAGAGGCGCTGAGTACGCTATCAGGGCTATGCTGGATATGGCCGCGGCTGAAGGGAGAGATCAGGCGACGACCAAAGAGGTTGCTGAACACCAGGGTATCCCTAAAGTCTTCCTGCCTAAAATCGTACAGCGTCTTGTCCAGGCAGGGCTCTTGCGTGCTCATCGGGGCCCGGCGGGTGGCATCGCCCTATCCAGACCTCCCTGTAAGATTAATATGAGGGAGATCATTGAGGCTATGGACGGCCCTATAGCTTTAAATACCTGCTTGATATTGCCGAATGAATGTCCCAGGGAGAGCATCTGTCCCATACATGAAATCTGGGTTAAAGCACAGGAGAACCTGATGACCTCTCTGGAGAGCGTCACGCTAGACCAGCTGGTAGCTCGAGGGAAGGACCTCATTAGCCAGCAGGTCGTGTACTGATTTTACTAGAGGTGTAATGATGGGAGCAATCGAAGAGTTCGAAAAGGTGATCGCCAAACGGCACCAGTATGCCCAGGATTGGAAGCAGAAAAATGGCGGTAAGGTTGTAGGCTGGCTCTGCACATATGTTCCGGAGGAGATTATATACGCTGCCGGTATGCTGCCGGTGCGAATCCTGGGCAGCCATGAAACTCAGGACGTAACCGATGCGTACATAGCCAGTATATATTGTCCGTTTTGCCGGGATGCTTTGGCCCAGGGACTG
The DNA here is from genome assembly GCA_034409195.1 of Dehalococcoidia bacterium. Lineage (GTDB taxonomy): Bacteria > Chloroflexota > Dehalococcoidia > SZUA-161 > SZUA-161 > JACWAE01. The sequence goes on along the minus strand of DAOUMT010000144.1, from coordinate 8,178 downwards.
AAAGGCAAGTACAGCTACCTTGACGGGATTGTACACGCCCGTAGCTGTGTCCATATTCGCAACACCTTCGTCAATTGGGAGCGCCATGTGCCCATCGATTTTGCCTACCTGATGTTCATGCCTGCGCATGTACAGAGCCCCAGGTCAAAGCCCTTTCTGACAAAGGAGTACGGCGATTTCAAAGAAGCACTGGAAAAGTTGTGCGGCAGGGCCATTTCGCGAGATGACCTGGTTAGAGCAATAGTGACCTACAACAAAAACCGCCGGTTGATGAAGCAGATATATGAGCTGAGGAAAAGAGATAATCCTCCCCTCACCGGGGCTGAAGCCATGAAGATGGTTATTGCCGGTCAGCTTATGGATAAGGCAGAGCACAATAAACTGTTGGAACAATTTATTAAAGAATTGTCCGGCAGAGATCTCGGGCGTCAAACAAACGCGCGGCTCATGCTCATTGGCAGTGAGATGGATGACATAGAGTTCGTTAACTTGGTGGAAGAGTTAGATGCTACCTTTGTCATTGATGAGCACTGCAGCGGTACCAGGTATTTCTGGGATGAGATTGTGCCGGAGGATGACCCACTGGCGGCAATCGCGGCTCGGTATATTGACAGAATCCCTTGTCCCCCGAAGGACTGGCCGGAGCGGCGCAGGCTGCCATTTATTCTGGAGTTAGCCAGAGAATACAATGTTCAAGGCGTTCTATTGTATCAGCAGAAATTCTGCGACCCTCACGAATTTGATATTCCGACGCTCAAGCAGATGTTTGCTGAAAATAACATCCCCACCCTTGTTTTGGAGTTCGATGCTACTATTCCCTGGGGACAGTTCCGTACACGTATCGAGGCCTTTCTCGAGACATTAACCTTTAACTTAGTGTAAACCTGGAGGTGACAGGATGACTACAGCGGCGAGATATAAAACTAAGCCCCTCGATTGCTGGAAGAAAGCCAAAGAGCTGGTGCTGGAGCATTACATGAAAATAGCTACAGCTAACGAGGATGGCAGATTGCTGGTTAGCGGTTGCGCTGCCTCCTGCCTTGCATTGCCTGCAGGGCTGGGCGACTTTGTGTTTATGGGCGGCGAACCCTATGGAGCGGTGGTGGCACATGACCCTTCGTTCTCTATCCCAGCTATGGAGGCGGCTGAGGCCAGGGGATATGCCAGAGATATGTGCGGGTATATGCGTAACTATCTTGGGTCGATGTTCCTCGATAAATATTACTTTACCGGTGGCCCGTGGCCCAGAGCAGATTTCTGTTTCGGCAGAAGCTTCTGTGATGCTGGCCACGCTTCATGGTATAGAGCAGTTCATGAGTACGAAGGCATACCTTACTTTTGCTATGACGAGCCTCAGGGCTTCAACTGGTCCGGCAGTGCTGAGCAGAAGCAAGAATACCTTGCGGGCCAACTTTTTGATGGTATCGAATGGATGGAGAAGGTTACCGGCAGGACCTATGACGATGAGAAGCTCATTGAGGCGCTTAAGAATTTCTTTCGCACGGAAGCTCTATGGGGGGAGGTATGCCTGCTAAATGCAGCCATCCCCGCGCCCCTGGACCTTAAAAGCATGCTTTCACTGATGCCAATCTCTATGTTGAGGAGGCATGAGAGGTGTGCTGTTGAGTTCATGGAGCAACTTCGCGATGAGGTAAAAGACCGTATCGCCAATGGCATAGCTGCAGTGGCTACCGAGAGGTGCCGGCTGGCAACAAATGCCCCTCCCCCATGGAGTTTCCTTAAGATGTTCCGTTACTTTGAGGGTTTTGGCGTTTGTTTTGTGGGCACCCTGGTCTATACGGTAAACTCCGGCGAGGTCAAATTCCTCGATGATGGCACAGTGATTCCGGCAGTTCCTCCCGAAGAGCGAGGGTGGCCTCCTATGAAAGACCGCGAAAGCGCGGTGCGCACCCTTGTGAGATGGCTATTCGAGCACCCGTTCGGCTTTCATGTTGACTGGGATAGATATCTTGTGAGCGTAGCAAAGCATTGGAAAGTAGACGGGATGGCGCTGTTTCTCAATCGTGGCTGTCCATTGATGAACACAGGGCTTCAAGATTCCAAGCGAGCTCTTCAGGAAGCAGGTGTCCCAGCAACAATATATGAAGGGAACTTCGCAGACTGCCGGGATGTCGATGAGACTCTGATAATAGACCGCATGGAAACATTTCTGGAAGGGCTGGGAATCTCCAAGTTACCGGCATCCTGATAACCGCTAGCGGACAAAACACAAAGTTAGCCTTATTCTAGGGAAGGCGCTAGCGTGGAAAGGACGGGGTGGATTATATGTAGTGATGTATTGATAGGTTAAGCAGCCGCAGGTATCTACAGGTGAATAAGGAAGGGGGGAAAGGTCGAGTATGCTAAAAAAATATATGCCGCTTTCGAGGATAGTGATGATAATGGCTGTCGCCGCCCTGGTCATCGGCATAGTGTTCATTGCAGAAGGCATCACAAAGGCAAATTCGATAACTAATCAAATGACCGCAGAGAAGGTGCCGGCATCTATCTTTGGAGGGAACGCGACAGGCTATATCGATTCAGCAGCAACGGCTCAATCAGCTGCCAACACGATCAGGGAGCACAGGCTCTCAATTGCCCCGACTTATGAGGATCTACTGCAGTATGGCACTAACGGGCGTTACGACCCGACGAATCCCAACCCATATCCACCGAATCCAAACATGACTATTGGCCAGGCAATGTTGTCCTATACGCAGGCATTGAATATGGAGAACTACCTGTACATGGGCGTTTTTGCCCTCGGATTCACTCAGGAGGTTACCGTCACCGGCGTGTTCATGATTCTGGTAGCGATCGCGCTTACGGCGCTTTGGGCAGCGATGCGTAAGAGGAAGAAGGAGGGCGAGGTCAAGGTAAAATCACCATGATGCTGTTCCGTCCTTGATTTTATTCGGGGATTTCCCGATGATTAAGCTGGGCTCGCTCCCTGGTGTGCTGAACCTCCCGCCTTGTGGGCGAGCCAGCTATATTAGACTACCGAAAAAAGCAGAGGTTTGTAGTTGGTTTTTAAGAAGGGAGGGTAAATGGCGAAGATTGCGAACTCAATCATAGAGCTGGTTGGAAATACGCCTCTGGTCAGGATGAATAAAATAACCGAAGGTACGAAGGCGTGGGTGGTGGCAAAGCTGGAGTCCTTTAATCCCTGCAGCAGTGTGAAGGACAGAATAGGCGTCTCCATGATCGAGGATGCGGAGAAGAAAGGGCTAATCAACAAGGATACGGTCATCATCGAGCCTACCAGCGGCAATACGGGTATTGCTCTGGCTTTTGTCTGCGCTGCCAAGGGATACAGACTCATTTTGACTATGCCCGATACGATGTCGATGGAACGCAGGCAACTTTTGAGCGCTTTCGGTGCTGAACTGGTCCTGACGCCGGGGGGAGAAGGAATGTCGGGGGCAGTGAGAAAGGCACAGGAATTGGTGGCAGAGGTCCGCAATTCGTTCATGCCTCAACAGTTTAAGAATCCGGCAAATCCTCTAGTTCACAGAGAGACTACTGCCGAGGAGATATGGAGCGATACGGACGGTAAGGTTGACATTTTGGTCTCCGGCGTAGGGACGGGGGGAACAATCACCGGTGTGGCAGAGGTGATTAAAAAAAGAAAGCCAGAATTTAGAGCTATAGCGGTGGAGCCCGCTGATTCTCCCGTGCTTTCCGGTGGTAAGCCCGGCCCTCACAAAATTCAGGGAATCGGTGCCGGTTTCGTACCCCAGGTACTGAGGATGGAACTGGTTGATGAGATCATTAAGGTTACTAATGAAAATGCTGGTATAATGGCGAGGAGGTTGGCTAAGGAGGAGGGGATATTGGTGGGAATATCCTCGGGCGCGGCTGCATGGGCGGCTGTAGAGGTAGCTAAGAGGCCTGAGAACAAAAACAAGCTCATTGTAGTTGTACTGCCTGATACTGGCGAACGTTATTTGTCTACGTGGCTGTTCAAGGAATAAGCAACCATGGAGAGGTGGTGGACTTGTTCCAGACCTTGAGAGAGGATATCCGGACCGTTTTCGCTGAGGACCCTGCGGCCAGGAACTTACTGGAAGTTGTCTTTTTATACCCTGGATTACATGCCCTGTGGATTCACCGCCTGGCACATTGGTTTTGGGAACGCGGGCTCTATTTCCTGGCGCGTTGGCTTTCCCATTGGGCTCGTTTTCTAACTGGTATTGAAATTCATCCCGGCGCGAAAATAGGCCGTCGCTTTTTCATCGACCACGGAATGGGTGTAGTCATCGGTGAAACGGCGGAAATCGGTGACGATGTCTTGATATATCAAGGGGTTGTTCTCGGCGGAACAACGCTGGAGAAGAAGAAGCGCCACCCTACTATCGGCAACAATGTGGTTAGCGGCTCGGCAGCGATATTGCTGGGCCCTATCACGGTAGGGGATGGGGCCCGCATCGGCGCCAACTCCGTTGTCGTGGGGTCTGTACCTCCCGGGGCTGTTGTGGTCGGGGTGCCCGGCCGGGTAGTCGAGGACCGTCAAAAGACGCCGGTGATGAATTTGGAACATGGCAAATTGCCTGACCCCTTCAGCGAGGCGATCAGACTGATATTGAAAGAGCAGCACAGTTTGGACGAGCGTATCAGGAAACTCGAGACGTCGAAGGGCATAGAGGTTGCCCCCGGAGAGCTGGAAAGCATGATTACACTGATAGAAAAAACTTTCAGCAATGGCGAGGGGATATAGAGTAATATAGAATAGAAGTAAAATGACCGAGCATGAGCATGGGTCGTCCCATCTGGTAATAAGCAGCAATCAGCGCCGTCTGTTGATTGCCCTCTTTATTACAGGGTTGATGACCGTGGTCGAGCTGGCAGGTGGTCTGATAAGCAACAGCTTGGCCCTTATCGGCGATGCCGGTCACATGTTCACAGATACGCTGGCGCTGGGCTTGAGCTTTTTTGCACTTAGCCTGGCTAAAAGGCCGGCCACCCAAACAAAAACATACGGTTACTACAGGGCCGAGATCCTGGCTGCTCTGGCCAATGGCATCGTTTTAATCCTGGTCAGCGGCTATATATTTTACGAAGCCTATCGCCGGCTTGTTACGCCGCCTGAAGTACATGGCGGCTTGATGGTCATTGTAGCGTCAGTCGGTCTGGTAGCTAATGTAGTTGGCATTTCGGTACTGCGGTTCGGAAGGACACGCAACCTGAATGTTAAGGGTGCGTTCCTGCATATGCTGAGCGACACCCTGTCTTCTATAGGGGTGATTGCTGCCGGCGCTATTATTTTACTGACAGGGCGCACGATTGCTGACCCTATCATCAGCATTGTCATTGGCTTACTGATTCTGAGAGGAGCAGGCGGGTTGGTTTTAGAGTCGATTAATATCCTTCTGGAAGCGGTTCCCAAACATCTTGACGTGAGCCAGATCAATAATGCAATCCGGGGGATAAAAGGCGTGAGGGATGTTCACGATGTGCATTTGTGGGCGATAACGTCCGACATATATGCCATCAGTTGCCATCTGCTAATCCAGGACCAGATGGTGAGCAATTGTGCTGGAATTGTGGATGAAGTCAATCAGATGCTGAGCCAGAAATTCGGTATCAGCCATTCCACTCTGCAGTTGGAGTGTGAAGAGTGTGAAAGCAGCCCGGTCTGCCATATAGGAGGGGAGCATGAGATTTGAGACAGCGGCGATTCATTCCGACGGAGGCCCTGACCCTACGACAGGTGCTATTGTGACACCAATCTACCAGACATCTACCTTTGTCTTTGAGGATGTGGGCAAAACTAGGGGTTATGACTATTCCCGCACGGCAAACCCCACCAGAAAGGCTTTAGCGGATACTATCGCCGCCATAGAGGGAGGTAAAGGGGGCCATCCCTTTGCCACCGGGATGGCTGCTGAAACCACTGTCATGCATCTGCTCAAGAAAGGCGACCATGTGATTTCACAGGAAGACCTTTACGGCGGAACATACAGATTGTTCGAGAACGTGATGAGGAACTTCGGTTTGGAGTTCACCTTTTTGAGCATGGACAGCAAGGCCGAGATCGAGGCTGCTATAAAGCCCAACACTCGAATGATTTGGATAGAAACGCTCTCTAATCCATTGCTGAATATGGTGGATCTCGGGATGGTCGCCAGCATTGCCAAGAAACACGGCCTGATAACAGTGGCTGATAATACACTGCCCAGCCCCTATCTTTTGAGGCCGATCGAGCACGGGATCGACGTGGTGGTACATTCCACGACCAAGTATCTCAACGGGCACTGCGATGTGGTGGGTGGGGCTGTGGTTACCGCTGGCAACGAGCTGGCGGAAAGGGTTGGATTTCTTTCGAACGCTATGGGGACATGCGCCTCTCCCTTCGACTGCTGGCTCGTTTTGAGAGGAATCAAGACGCTTCCGGTAAGGATGACTCAACATTGCCAGAATGCGGCTGCGATAGCCAGCTTTCTGGAAAAGCACCCCAGGGTGAAAAAGGTGTTTTATCCGGGGCTTAAATCGCATCCACATTATAAAATCGCCACAAAACAGATGAAGGGTTACGGCGGTATGGCCTCCTTTGAAATAGACGGAGGCGCCAAGGCTGTCAAATCGTTCTTGAGAGGGGTCAAAATTTTCTCCCTGGCGGAATCGCTCGGCGGTGTGGATTCTCTGGTTGAGCACCCTGCCACTATGAGTCATGCTTCGATGCCGGAGAGCTTCAGGAAAAAGGTGGGGATTACTGGCAGTCTAATCAGATTGTCTATCGGATTGGAAAACGTTGCTGACTTAAAAGAGGATTTGAAACAGGCGCTTGAACATGCCTGAAGGGGTGAAGTGTGTCGTATGTTAGAGGCTTAAGGTGTCGGAAATGCGGGCGTGAGTATCATTTGGAGCCGCTCAGTGTTTGTGATTTTTGCTTCAGTCCGCTTGAGGTAGTTTACGATTACAAAGCTATGTCGAGAGGGGTGAGCAAGGAGAAAATTGCCAGCGGGCCGCTGAGTATGTGGCGCTATCGGGGGCTCTTGCCGGTTGACGGTGACGTGGTGGACATAGGCACTGGCTTGACTCCTCTGGTCAAGGCGGATAACCTGGGCTCGGAGCTGGGGCTGGATCAACTATACATAAAGAATGACTGTCTCAATCCGACGCACTCCTTTAAGGACAGGGTGGTCTCGGTAGCCATCACCAAGGCTCGTGAGTTCGGTTTCTCTACCGTAGCCTGCGCCTCGACCGGTAACCTGGCTGCCAGTGTGGCGGCTCATGCCGCTAAAGCACATCTGAAGTCTTACGTTTTCATCCCTTCTAATATAGAGCAGGGCAAGATGATAAGCACAGCTATATATAATCCCACCCTGGTGGCTGTTCAGGGGAGCTATGATGATGTCAACCGTCTTTGTAGCAGGCTGGTAGAGAAATACAATTGGGGGTTTATAAACATAAATCTTCGACCTTACTATGCCGAGGGGAGCAAGACACTGGCATATGAGGTAGCTGAGCAGCTCGGATGGCGTGCTCCCGACTGTGTCGTCGCACCCGCTGCTTCGGGATTACTTTTTACCAGGATATGGAAAGGGCTGGAGGAGCTGTCTATGCTGCGTCTGACCGGGCCTGTCAACACTCATATGTATCTCGCTCAAGCTGCTGGCTCCTCGCCGATTGTAAATGCTTTCGAGGCAGGGACACTTCATGTGCATCCGGTGAAACCCGATACTATCGCCAAATCTATAGCTATCGGCAACCCGGCCGATGGTTACTATGCGCTCAGGGTAGCCAGAGAATCGGGGGGCGCCGCCCGCGCTGTCAGTGACGAGGAAATTATAGAGGGGATGAAGCTCCTGGCGCAGACCGAGGGTATCTTTGCTGAGACTGCCGGTGGCGTGGTTATAGGCGTACTGAAGAAGCTGGCAGCTTCAGGAGCGATCAAGAAAGGCGATGTAACGGTGGCTGCTATCACTGCTTCCGGACTGAAAACACAGGAGGCGGTGGCAGACGTTGTGCGACCCTTTGTAGTCCAGCCCACCGTCGAGTCTTTTGAAGAAGTGCTCGGGAAGAATGTCCAGGTTTAAGCTTATTGAGTGGTTAGCAGGTTTGAGTTAGACTATGGCATGTATCGAATCTAGTTTTGCAAGGAGATGGAGATGGCCAAGCGACGCGTAATGTTTACTTTCCCACCAGACCTGATTAAGGAGCCCATCATCTATAACC
>DAOUMT010000143.1:0-7300 GCA_034409195.1 Dehalococcoidia bacterium | reverse complement strand
CATCTGGGCCCTGAGGGACTGGAAGCACTGGGATAAGGTGCGTCACGACTCGGTGATGGACTTCTCGATGTGGGCCTGGGTGGACCAGGCTAAGGCGCTGAGAAAGGGTGGGACGCGGCGGTTCTTCCTGCCTACCGAATTCTCGCCTTTCAAGTAAGGGTTCAGGAGACCTACACCTAGGCGTCACAGTTGGGGCGGAAGCCGGCATTTGTCGTGACATGCCGAAGAAGCAGAGGAGGCCTCCATAATGAAAGCCGAATTCAAGTCCCAATGGAGAAGCCCTATCACGCTCCCTGATTCAAGCTAGAGTGAAGATATGCATTTTGGAGCAAGGCTTACTTCTGTGTATCTATCGCTACTTGGCCAACGACCTCACTAATGTCAGTGGTAATGAGGCAGTTGTATCCACACCGTTATAAGTGCGAGGTAGTTCTCTCTCACTGCCGCTGTAAAAAGCTCACCCACCTTTATCAGCGATGTGTTGACGTTACCTTTGTACACACGGGGGCGACAAGCCAGCAATAAAGTCAAGCTCTGGAATAGGTATTACACCAAAGCAGACTAGGGATTTAGGTGTAGAATATCCCGCTATAGAATATCGCGATAATTATGAAGGTATATCAGCATATCTATCTGAAGCAGAACATAAATTCGGGACGGAATTCTAGCTGAACCCCAGCCCTCTTTCTTTGAGACTGATGTAGCGCTGCTGGCCGATGATGAGGTGGTCGAGCACTTCGATATCGAGCAGCTTGCCTGCTTTCACAATCTGCTCGGTGACTTTGATGTCCTCGGGGCTCGGCGTGGGGTCTCCCGAAGGGTGATTATGCACCACTATTAAGGCGGGGCAGTTCTCTCGCACCGCTTCTTTGAAAAGCTCGCCTACTTTTATCAGCGAGGTATTGACATTGCCTTTGTAGACGCGCGGTATGGCGAGCACCTGGTTCTTTGTGTTCAGCAGCACCAGCCGCAGCTCTTCCTGTTCCAGAAAGCTCATCTCAGCCTGCAGCAGGTTGGCGATGTCGGCGGGTGACTTGACTACCGGGCGTTCCTCCGATTGAGTGGATGCCAGCCTGCGGCCTAATTCCAGTGTAGCCTGGAGCTGGCATGCCTTTGCTTCTCCCAGGCCACGTTCCTGGCAAAGTTCACCGAAGCCAGCTCGAGACAAACCAGCCAGGCCTCGGAACTTGGTGAGTAGTCTCGCCGAGAGGTTGAGCACGCTCTCTGAGGCGGCACCGGTGCGCAGTATGATTGCGATAAGCTCGCTGTTGGAAAGTGAGGCAGCCCCGTATTGCTTGAGGCGTTCCCTGGGGCGCTCGGTGGCGGGTAACTCCCTGATAAGAGGGTAATACTCCACTTCTATCGCCCCCTTCCCAGAAATAGGCATCCAAGTATGGGCACGGTGTGCCGTGCCCATACTTCCTTATCCTTTGCCCTGTTAGCTATTACCGAAGTTACTTAACCTCTACGGTAGCGCCTGCAGCGGTGAGCTTCTCTTTGATGGTAGCTGCTTCGGCCTTGTTCACGCCCTCTTTTACCGTTTTAGGAGCAGCTTCAACCAGCTCCTTGGCTTCCTTCAAGCCCAGCGTTGTCACCTCGCGCACTGCCTTTATTACGCTGATCTTGTTCGCGCCGACCTCTTTGAGTGTCACGGTGAATTCAGTCTGTTCTTCGACTGGAGCGGCTGCAGGAGCGCCAGCGGCTGCACCGGCACCACCAGCAGCGGCAGCGGCGGGGGCAGCGGCCATCATGGGTACAGCGGCGCTGATTCCGAAGGTCTCTTCCAGTGCTTTGACCAGCTCCGAGAGCTCGAGTACGGTCATTTCCTTTATCGCCGCAATGACCTCGTCCTTGGTCAGCGTCTTTGCAGTCGCAGTCTCCTTTTTGGCAACAGGAGCGCGCTTCTTGTGTGTTTTTTCCTCCTCGGCTGCTACTGCACCGGCTTCTTCCTTCTGCGTTTCCACATTTTTCTCAGCGGATTCCTCACTAGGCATTTGTTACTCCTCCCATTTGTTGAATTCTGGCATTTAATAGCGTGCTTAGAGCACGTAAGTTAGCACTGAGCACATTGTGCAGTGAATAGATAGGACTCTGCAGCACCCCGATAAATCTCGCCCTCATGACATCCAGCGGAGGCATGGCAGCGAGACTATATATTTCCTGGGGGCTGAGCACCCGTACCTCAAGTATACCGCCCTTAATGGTGAGGGCAGCCTTTGAAGCGCGGGCATAGTTGGACAGGTTCTTCGCCAGTAGGGTGGCGTCCCCCTGGCACAAGGCAAGCGCTATCGGCCCTTGGAGGAATTGGGCAAGCCCAGGTTTGCCCGCCTTCTCCGCAGCGAATTTAGCCAGTGTGTTTTTGACCACATGAAATTCGGCGTCCACTTCACGGAGTTGGCGTCGTAGCTGCGACATTTCTGAGACCGATATTCCCCGGTATTCAGTGGCAATTATGAACTTATTCTGTGAGAACAGCCCGGCTAATTGCTCCACAACCTCGATTTTCTTTTCCTTAGGCATACGTTCTATCCTCCATAAAAAGAGAGTCCTTATGCCTGCAACATAAGGACTCCTCGCCTCTTCAACAAAGTTGCTTCGGCAGGCATAAGATTAAGCCGTTTCGGCACCCGCTGTCTTCAGCATTTATTCAATTTTAGAATAGTGTAAACTAAAACCTCAAACTATGCAAGCCCAGTACCGGGTCATTCTGAACGAAGCAAAGAGTCCGAGACCCTTCGCTGTGCTCAGGGTGACATATGGCTAGCGGCCCGGGACACCGAATATGCCCATGCTGCACATAAAAGTGCCCGGGTGTCCCCCCTGGTTATGAGCTATTCCCAACTGGACATTCTTAAGCTGGCGGGATGGCTCTTGGGCCTTGCCCTGGATCTGCTTATATATCTCGTATACCTCTCTGACGCCGCTGGCACCCACCGGGTGGCCGAATGACTTCAGCCCGCCGCCAGCATTAAAGGCTACCTCACCGTCCAATGCGAATGTGCCTGCCTCGATATCGTACTTGGCTTTACCCCGCTCGCAGAAGCCCATGGCCTCGTAGCACATTAGCTCGGCTATGGAGAAGCAGTCATGGCACTCCACGATGTCTATCTCCTTACGGGGGTTCTTGATTCCGGCCTGCTGATATGTCTGAAGGGTTGCCCTGTAAGTCTCTTCCCAGTGCACCCAGTCGTAGGTTGTCATCATCTTACCGCAGCCGGGGCCTGCCGAATTACCCAGAGCCTTGACGGTGATATAGTCCTTCCTGAACTTCTTGGCATCCTCAGTGCGGCAGAGGATAGCGGCTGCTGCGCCGTCGGTTACACCGCAGCAATCGTAGAGCCCCAGCGGCCAGGCGATAATAGGGGCATTCAGCGCCTGGTCCAGCGTTATCTCGCGCCGCAGGTGTGCTTTGGGATTGCGGGCGCCGTTATAGTGGCTCTTCACCGAAATCATAGCCAGGTGTTTTTTCTCAGCGCCATATTGGGCGAAATACCTGGTGGCTGCCAGGGCGTAGCGTCCCGGTGGAGTCGCCTGGATGCCGAACACAGGATGTACGCCGCCCATAGGCTCTCCGGAGCCAAGCCCTCCCACACCCCTATCCTTGGTCTTTTCGAAGCCTACGCAGAGCACGAGGTCGTAAGCTTTAGAGATAAGTGCATACGTAGCGCCTCTGATGGTTTCCAGACCGGTGCCGCAGAGGTTCTCTACTCTGACAATAGGTATGTAGTCCAGTTTAAGCGGATAAGCCAGGCTCTGTCCTCCGGCAAAGCCAAGCGTGCCGGACCATGCTGCCTGTATATCTTTGGGGCCTACGCCGGCATCCTCGAAAGCCTCTGAGGTTGCCTCGACAACAAGGTCCCAGGCGCTGGAATCCCAGCGCTCGCCGAATTTGCTGCAGCCCATGCCGACTATGGCAACTTTATCTTTAATGCTTTCCATATTTCACCTTCCTTCAGGACGAGTCTTCAGGACGAGTCCTTAGGCGCCTCTTAAAGGCCGGCACTTCCAGTAGTAGTTGCGGATGCCTCGTTCACTGTGCATCCATCTGAAGGTAAGCTCTACTGGCATCCCGTATTCTACCTTATCGGGGTCGCGGTCTGTCATCTGGGCGTAGAATCTCCCGCCCTCATCGAAGTCGATGATGCACAGGATGATAGGTGAATCAAGGCTGGGGCCCAGGTTGTCTTTGCTGTAGGTGAACAGCTTGCCCCTTCTATCAGCGAGACGGATTTCCTCGAACTGGTCCTTGCTCTGGCAGTACATGCAAATCCGCTGCGGGGGAAAGTTGATATTGCCGCAGACCTGGCATTTGCCGCCGCGGCAGTTAAGGTTCCACCTGCGGTCTCGCCAGGAAACAGTGGCAGCCGATTGATTCTCCCAGAAGGCGTATCCCTGCAAGATGCCGCGATAACGCAGGTACTTGTCATAACTCATCAGGGGCAGCTTTGAGTCCAGATGATATTTTATCCCACGCCTCGCTTTTAGTTTCTTGATACTCTTTGTAACAGTGATGATGAAAGCATCAGCGCCATCCCCGTAGTTGGCCAGCAGCAGCTTATCGCCTGATTTTGCTTCCTCAAGGGCCCCGACCAGCATCATCAGCGCATAGGCGCTGCCTGTGTTGCCGACATTGGAGAATATATTATCTTGAACCTGAGTCTTGTAGTCAAAACCCAGATTTCTGGCAAGCTGCTGATGTCTTCTATTATCGAAGGCGTAGAGGACGGCCTTGGTTAAATCGGCCGGTTTCAGCCCCTGTTCATTCATGAGGGCTTTGACAGCCTCTGCTGTGTTATTCAGGTAGCCTTTCTCAACGATAAAGCGGTCTTCCCATGACCTGACGAAAGTATCGTTGTCCAGTCGCCACAGGTCCATGATATCGTCATAGTGAGTATGGCAGGAATCTATGCTCGCGATTACCTCAGTATCGCTCAGAAGGATTGCAGCAGCTCCGTCTCCAAATGCCTGCTCGTATTCAGTAGAAGGATGCCCCAGCCGGCAATCTGCGGCAACTACTAGCACCTTCTTCGCCGAGCCGGCAGCAATGGCATCCATAGCAGCCCTCATGGCGATGGTCGCTGACCTTAGGGAATTGGCAAAGTCTGCGGTTCTGATGTTGCGCTGGAGGTCAAGCGCTTCGGCGATAATACCGGCAGACTGCTTCTCTTTGTAGGGAGTCGTAGTAGAAGCCAGAAATAGAGCATCGACCTCATCCCGGTTGAAGCCCTGCAGACAATTATTTCCGGCCTCCACTGCCATAGTGATGCTGTCTTCATCGAAGTTAGCGACCGACCTTTCGCCGCCGACGGGCAGCCCGCCCCAGGTCAACCAGGGCATGTCGCGGCTCAGCCGGTAAATTGGTATGTAAGCGCCGTAGGAAACAATCCCTACCATCTGGCTCTCCTTTCACGCAGCCGTGTCTAAACGTCTGTCATAACTGAATAGGGATAAAGCCAATTGCTATGAGGTAGTGAGAGAGAGGGTTGGCGTTAGATCAAGCTGAATTCCCGGGCCCATCGAGGTAGTCAGTGTGGCAGTCTTTATGTACTGACCTTTGGCCCCACTGGGTTTTGCTTTGACCACAGCTTCAACTACTGCAGCCAGATTTTCCAGCAGCTTTTTGTCATCGAAGCTGATTTTGCCTACCGGCGTATGGATGATAGCGGTCTTGTCCAGCTTGAATTCCACCCGGCCTTTCCGAGCATCTGCGATAACTCTCGGTAAATCAGCGGGTTGTGAGATAGTTCCTGATTTGGGATTGGGCATGAGCCCTTTACGTCCCAGAATCTTGCCCAACCTGCCTATTTTGGGCATCATATCTGGGGTTGCTATAGCGACATCGAATTCGAGCCAACCTTCCTCTATTTTCTTAGTAATATCGTCACCGCCAACAACGTCTGCCCCGGCATCCTGGGCGATTTTCTGTGCCTCGCCCTGGGCGAAGACTAATACTCGCAGTGGTTTCCCCAGTCCGTTCGGTAGAAGCGCCACACCACGAACCTGCTGGTCAGCGTGGCGTGGATCGACGCCCATGCGCAAATGGAGTTCAACGGTCTGGTCAAATTTTGTATAAGACGCTTTTTTTGCCAGACTTATAGCTTCCTCGGGATTATATGACTTAGTTCTATCTATAAGCTTTACTGCTTCCTGATACTTTTTACCGTGTTTAGCCATATTGCTCCTACTTTGTGACCTCGATTCCCATGCTTTTTGCTGTACCCTCCACCATCCGTATCGCACCTTCGAGATCTTTAGCATTGAGGTCTTTGAGTTTAAGTTTGGCGATCTCGCGGATTTTCTCCTGTGGTATGCTGCCGATTTTATTTCGGCTCGGGTTATCGCTTCCCTTCTCAGTACCCAGTGCCTTCTTAAGCAGGTCTGCTGCCGGCGGTGTCTTGGTAACAAAGGTGAAAGAGCGATCTTCGTAGATAGTTATCTCTACTGGCACTACCGAGCCTGCCTGCGATGCAGTCTGCTCGTTATATTCCTTGCAGAAGGCCATGATATTAACACCGTGCTGCCCTAGCGCAGGACCTACTGGTGGAGCGGGATTAGCTTTACCTGCCTCGATTTGAAGTTTGACTACTGCCTTGATTTTTTTTGCCATATTCTTAAACCTTCTGTTACATGATACCTAGTTAGAGTCTTTCCACCTGCAGGAAATCCAGTTCAACAGGAGTCTCCCGGCCAAAGAAAGAAACCAGTACCTTTACTTTGCCCTTCTCAGCATTGATATCATCAACGACACCTATGAAATCTATGAACGGCCCATCTATGATACGAACGCTCTGGCCCCTGCTGAAGCCAACCTTGACTCTGGGTGTCTCGGCCTCCATTTGCGTCAGGATTGTCTTAACCTCAGGCTCATCCAGAGGAACAGGCTCTACCTTGCCTTTGTCATCCTGAGCGCTTACGATGCCGGTGACCCCAGGGGTATTGCGAACAACGTGCCAGCTTTCTTCATCCATAATCATCTCAACCAGTATATAACCGGGGAATATCTTCTTCGCCACTGTACGTCGTTGGCCATCCCGGATCTCGATTTCGTCCTCGGTAGGTACAACTACCTGGAATATTTTATCTCCCACATCCATTGACTTGATGCGATGTTCCAGGTTAGTCTTGACCCGGTTTTCGTATCCCGAGTAAGTGTGGATGACGTACCACTTCTTTGCGTTTTGTTCCATAAGGGTCTTATCCATATTCAATGTTCAGGGATGTAAATCCATCGAGGCAGAGATTACCGTCACGATCCTGTTGTTTTATTGCACAGCTAAGCATTACCTGAGCAAAATAACAT
>DAOUMT010000142.1:0-18826 GCA_034409195.1 Dehalococcoidia bacterium | reverse complement strand
GGAGTATATCCTTGCAAGGACGGTTTCATAAATACCCTGAGCATGCCCACATGGTTCCCCAGATATGTTAAGGCGCTTGGTATGCCCGAACTAAAGGACGACCCCCGGTTCCAGAATGTCTACAACGGCGAGACTGCACCAGAGTTCGACGCTATCTGGTATAACTGGCTGGCTGATCATACCAAGCAGGAGGTTTTCGAGGCCTGCATGGAAGCTAAAATCGCCAGCGCGCCGGTGAATAATGCAGAGGATGTGATTAACTATCCACATCTCAAAGACAGGGAGTATTTCACCGAAATCGAACATCCCGTAACTGGTAGGATTACATACACAGGTGCGCCATTCAAGCTTTCGGAAAGTCCCTGGCAACTGAGGAGTCCTGCCCCTCTCCTGGGACAACACAATGAAGAGATATACACAAAAATACTGGGATACGACAAAAAGGATCTGGCTAAACTCAAGGAGCGCGGGGTTATTTAATAGCGATCGGGAGGAGAGCAGAAATGGGCAGATTACCGTTAGAAGGCGTTAGAATTGTGGGTATGCCGGTGGTCATAGCGGGTCCTTTTGCGACTATGCTGCTGGCTGATATGGGAGCTGAGGTCATCCTGGCGGAATCAATCCAACACTTCCCCCCTGTTACACGAGGGGCATTCCCCAGGCCGCCGCAGTTCATCGTGCCGACCACGGGCGGCGGAATGATAGGCGGAACCGGCGGGCTTTCCACCTATTACGACCACCGGGCCGGAGACAGGCCCTGGAACCGTTACGTAATGTTTAATAATTTGGGACGGAATGAGCTAAGCTGTTGTATCGATCTCACCAGGCCCCGGGGAGTAGATGTATTTAAGAGGCTGATAAAGAAAAGCGATGTGTTTCTGGAAAGCAACCGCCCGGGCTCGATAGACAAGCTGGGCATAACGTATGAGTCACTTAAAGAGGTGAAGCCGGATATCATCCACATCAACATGCCTGCGCTTGGCTGCACCGGACGGCACAATCAGGGCGCCTTATTTGGCGCTCAGCTTCAAGCTCTAGCTGGACATACCTGGCTGACACGCTATCCTGACCTCGATTACACTACCACCCAGTCTTTTATATTTCATGCCGATGCTTGCGCGGGTGCAACCGCAGCCTTTGCTGTGCTGTGTGCTCTACATTACCGCAAACGCACTGGTAAGGGGCAACATATAGACTTATCTCAGCTGGAAACAGTGATTCCTCATTTGGGCGAAGCGATTATGGAGTACACTATGAACCATCGTGTGCAAGAGCCGCTGGGCAATCGTGATGCTAATATGGCTCCTCAGGGGGTCTATCGCTGTTATGGCGATGATAGGTGGGTTGTGATTACTGTCGACTCAGACAAGGCATGGCAGGGGTTATGCCGTGGTATGGGCAATCCGGAGTGGGGGAAAGAGGAGCGATTCTCCACCATGAAAGGGCGCATGGAAAATCATGATGAGATAGATAGATATATTGAGGAGTGGACCTCCCGTCATGATAACTATGAGGTGATGTGGATTTTACAGAAAGAAGGGGTAGCGGCAGGGCCGATACTCGACGGACGGGATGCTACCCATGATCCGCATCTGGCGTACAGGGGTTTCTTCGAGGTAGCTAAACACCGGGAAACAGGCGTACACCTCTATCCGGGTATTTCCTGGAAAATGAGCAAAACGCCACTGAAAATACGGAAGGCAGCGCCGTGTCTGGGCGAGGATAACGATTATGTATTCAAAAAAGTAATAGGCATGTCCGATGACGAGATTAAGGAACTGGAAAAAGAGCAGATAATAGGTGGAGATGAGTATGTGGAGGGGGCGGGCTCCTTACAGTTATAGTCGAGTCGCGATAAAGAAAGTACTCTATTTTAACGAAATCATGTAGCGCAACGATAGTATCAGGGGGTTCTGGTAGGTGAAAGCTGCAGTACAATTGAGTAAACAGATGATCCGCTACCGAAGCAATTCCAATTCTTTAGATTTACTTTTGGGGCTTTTGTTGGGCATTACAAATAGTATGTTGTTGCCCCAAGGTCACAAAAGAACGTTTTGTGCAGCCAAGTTTCTCAATCAGAATTATCGCCTGGGTTGAGGGCAGACAGCTAGAGTCTTAATACAACACCCCGAATCTCTTGAGAGATTCGGGGTGTACTTTATCTAGAAATGAACGATTGCCTTTCTCACCTTTCAAATTCTACATTTTGAGTAAATGGTACCTGTGTAGTGCGGTGAAGTGAGCTAAGGTTATTAACTCACTGTACTAGCGAGCCTCCGCAACCAAATGAACATACCTAGATCATCCAACTCAATCCGTTCTGCTGCTTTGAAACGAGTTTGACTGAGAAGCTCCTCAATACCTTGGCGTGTATACGACTCACCTACCGAATGCCTCAGACCCCAGCGCATGAACCAGGACTTAATATGATGAGAGAATTCATTTACCTTCTCCTTTAGCGCGTCTTTACGCACGTCATAAACGAGGGCTGGTTGGCCAAGCTTCAGAACACGGTGGATCTCATCAAATACTTCGATGGGCTTATTCCAATGATGGAGCGAGCCGCTAGAGACGACGAAATCAAATTTCGCGCCATCGAACGGCATTTTGGCAGCGGCACCATGTCGAAATGTGATCAGCTCTGAAAAGCCAGCCTTAACAACGTTTTGCCTGCCGATGCCGATCATCGTTTCTGAGAGGTCGAGGCCGATGATCTCGGCCTGCGGTACGCGCTTCGCAATCTCGATAGAGACGAAGGCAGGCCCTGGCCCTATCTCTAGAAAGACACCTTTACCCATAACAGTAGCTACTCGGTCGGCGAGGTTAGCATAGGCTTCTTGCATGATAGGCGTATCTTTGGCAAACTGAGCGTACTTGATAGCGAAGTAGCCCTCGATTCCCTCTGAGCGCAGTTGCTTTAGGGTTTGGATTAAGCTGGGCATGGTATCCCCTCAATATCGTTTTGGCGATTCCATTTTATGTTCATAGTTGCTTAGTGGCAAGAGAGGGGACGAGACTCTAAGAGCGCCGAGGTTAACAAAAGTCAGGATTGTGCAACTGTTGACTCAAAGTTTCAACCACAAGCTGTCCTCATCATCTCCAATACACTTCTCAAAAGGGTAATGCGAGTGCAAGGGTAATGCGAGTGCTGTCTTTGCCTAGGCCGAGGGAAAAGAACGCTCTAGAAGGACTACCTTTTGGAGATGCTTGGGGGCTATGTTTTGATTGGCTGTCAACCTTGCACACTTTTCAACGCACTCTGTGTCCTGCGCAGCCAGTAGTCCATGCCCATCTTGCTGGGAGGCGCCGACTTTATCGAAAGAAAAGCTTTCTTACGCTCATTCGTGAGGCGAATCGAAGTGAATAAAGACACGGTTACCCTTCATTATAAATTACCGGTGCCACAAGAGGGGAAGAAAGAGGAAGAAATGGCAGTTCTGCCTATTGACACCCTTGGTGGAGATAGGGGGATTCGCACCCCCGACCTCTGCGATGCGAACGCAGCGCTCTCCCAGTTGAGCTATATCCCCCTGTTTATCTCTTAAACAACTGTGCCGAATGAATTTTACGAACACTCAGCATTATTGAGGATAGCAAAAGCAGATTGCACTGTCAAGGTAAATTGTCGAATGGGTTTCGTCGTGCCTGCCCCGGATGCCTACGTTTCGTTTTCCAGTGTGCTCAGCCTGAAGTCGTCGATGCCGAAGTGATGGGCTATCTCGTGGCGCACCACTTTACCCACCTCTTCCTCTACCTCCTTCCAGGAATGGCAGCGGGCTTCGATGGGCTTGCGGAAGATGGTTATTTTGTCTGGCAGCACCATACCATAGCCGGCGCCCCGGTGTAAATGGGGCACGCCCTCGTAGAGGCCAAGCAGGGAGAACCGGCTCCGGACATTGTTCCGGCCAAGCTGGGCAGGGCTGGGCCAGTCCTCCACGACTACATCTACGTTCTCCAGCTTCTCCTTAAATTCCGGCGGCAGCTCTTCCAATGCTTTCACGACCAGATTGTAGAACTTCTCTCTTTGCGCCGCCGCCCGCTCCACATCATAGTGAATTCTGCGTCTGGCCGGCTTTCCTTCTGGTTTGGGCTCTTCGGACATCAGTGTTTCGCCTCTGACTCTGGATTGGCCTGAAGCGGCACAATGCGCGCTTCTGCCTTGCCCGATTCTAGGGTGAGAAGGCCTACTGTGCCCAGCCTGAGCTGGTAGTGCGGGAAAGTAGCGCTCCCCGGATTAACCAGGAGTGATTCTCCCACTTTTTGCACCACATCCCTGTGGGTGTGACCGAATACGACTACATCGGGCGCTTTATCCAGGTTATGCTTTTCGGGATGCTCAATCAGGTCCCGGGCAAAGTACTGTGATGAGTGGATAACATAAATGTTGAGCCCTTCTAAGGTCAGATTTTGTACCTCGTCCATGCGCTTATCTCGTATCGGGTAATCGTCGTCGCCCCGGGCTGCCAGGACAGGTGCTATGGCTCCCAACTCTTCCAAAACCGAATCTACGAAGACATCGCCAGCGTGTAGAATAAGGTCTACGCCTTTGAATACTTCTTTTACCTGCGGAGGGATTCCCTTCGCTATATCAGGTATATGGGTGTCTGAAATCAAACCGATAAGCATTAAGTTAACTCTAGTTTAGCTTCTAATCAACCCCCTAAATCCCCAGTCTTGGGGAGTGTTCTCGACGCTTTTTTCGAACAAAGGCCTGAGGTCAGTATTGAGCAGTGATACAATAAAAAGCAGCTGTAAAGCCGTATTCTACCCAACCAACCGCTGCTTGAATTTTAACGTTGCCGCCAACCAGTGTCAACGCGTGTATGAGTTATTAAAATTCCTCCTGTGGTAAGATTGATTCTTGTATTTCTTGGTACTATAATCAGTATGTGAGAGCGGGTATGGAACAGCTTCCTGTGCCAACAGGGGCTAGTTTGCACGAGTCTTGCGGCGTTTTCGGAGTATACGCTCCGGGAGAGGAAGTAGCGAGGCTCGCATTTTTTGGGCTCTTTGCTCTGCAGCATCGCGGGCAGGAGAGCTCTGGCATAGCCACATCCGATGGAGCCAAAATACGCCTGCACGCAGCTATGGGATTGGTGGCCCAGGTATTCACTGAAGCGATCCTGGACCAGCTGCGGGGCGCTATCGCTATAGGACACAACAGATATTCCACAACGGGGTCAAGCCGTAAGTTTAATGCCCAGCCGATACTGGTACCCAGCCCTTCCGGCGAGATAGCGCTGGCGCACAACGGAAACATCATAAACGCAGAGTATCTGCGTAAAGAGCTGGAGGGAAAGGGCTATACTCTCTCCACTACTACTGATTCTGAGGTTATAGCGCATCTCATAGCTTCAGCTCCCAGGGAAAACCTGGTGCAAAAGATAAAGTATGCCATGAGCAGGCTGGAGGGAGCATATAGCCTAGTGATATTGGCCAAAGACAAGCTGATCGGTGTGCGTGACCCTATGGGGGTTCGGCCTCTTTGTCTGGGTTCCCTCAATGGGAATGGATGGACGATAGCTTCGGAGACATGTGCTCTGGACCACCTGGGGGCTGAGTTCCTTCGTGAGGTCGAGCCGGGCGAGGTGGTTGTCGTCGATAGTCACGGGGTCTCCAGCTTCAAGGGAGAGACTGACGACAAGAAGGCCCTCTGCGTCTTCGAGTATATCTACTTTGCGCGTCCCGATAGCGTCATCAAAGGGCGGCGCATATATCAGGCGCGCTGGGCTATGGGCGAGCAACTGGCTCGTGAGCACCCTATAGCTGCAGACCTGGTCATCGGCGTCCCCGACTCCGCCACTGCCGCTGGCATCGGCTACTCGGTGGCTTCGGGGATTCCCTTTACCGAGGCTCTGCTTAAGAACCGCTACGTGGGACGTACCTTTATTGAGCCGGAACAAAGGCTGCGAGAACTCGGGGTTAAGCTCAAGTTCAATCCCATGCCCGATGTAATATCGGGGAAGCGGCTGGTTGTGGTAGACGACAGCATAGTTCGCGGCACCACTACCCCTCAGGTCGTCAACCTGCTGCGCCGGGCAGGGGCAACCGAAGTACACATGTGCATATGTGCTCCACCGATTCGTTATCCTTGCTTCTTCGGCGTGGACATGGCTACCAGGCGAGAGCTTATCGCGGCCCGAAATACGGTTCCTGAGATCGCCAGGGCCATAGGAGCTGATTCTGTGGGCTATCTCAGCATTGATAGGCTCATCAGGGCCGTAGATTTACCGAGGGAGAATTTCTGCCTTGCTTGCTTCACTGGCGACTATCCGGTGCCTGTGCAGCTTGAGATGGACAAACTGGCATTGGAGACCGCCCGCAATCCGGACCTGAGTAAGGATTTCTGCGAGAGGCTGGAGGGGAAATAAAGGCGGGAAACTCGGTTCGGTCGCAAAAGGGAGAGTGTAAGGGCACAGCACGCTGTGCCCGATTGATGTAGGGCGAGGTAACCTCGCCTGATTCTTGCCGTTCTCCCTGAGCCCTTCGGCTTCGCTCAGGACAGGCCTGACGAAGGGCTCGCCACGAATGTATTAGAATCGCTAGAAGAAAGAAACAAGATAGTGAAACGCAAAACGAAGAAAGTCCCTCAAACCTACGCTGGTTCTGGCGTGGACATACAGGCTGCGGATAGGGCGAAGGAGCTTATCAAGAAAAAGGTACGCACTACCTTTGGCCCGGAGGTCTTGACGGATATAGGTCTCTTCGCGGGACTGTTTCAGCTTGCAGACTCTTATAAACAGCCGGTATTGGTCTCCAGCGTTGATGGCGTGGGCACCAAGCTCAAGCTCGCTATTGCTCTTGACAAACACGATACTGTGGGCATTGACCTGGTAAATCACTGTATCAACGATATTTTCACCTGTGGAGCCGAGCCCTTATTCTTCCTCGATTACATAGCTATGGGCAAGCTTGTCCCCGAACGGGTCGAAAGCATAGTCAGCGGCTTGGCCCAAGCCTGTTACGACGCAGACTGCGCTCTTATTGGCGGCGAGACCGCTGAGATGCCGGGAATGTACGCCCTCGATGACTACGACTTGGCCGGTTTCATCGTGGGAGTAGTGGAGAGAAAGAAGATCATCAACGGCAGGACAATAAAGGCCGGAGATGCCATCTTGGGGCTTCCCTCCACAGGACTTCACACCAATGGCTATTCACTGGTGCGAAGGATTTTCGGCACGGTCCCGGCGAAGTTGGAAACATACTACCCCGAACTGGGGCGTACTCTGGGAGAGGCGCTCCTCGAGCCGCATCGCTGCTATTATCCGGCACTTAAATCATCGCTGCCCCTGATTAAGGGTATGGCGCATATCACTGGCGGCGGTATTCCCGGCAACCTGCCCCGCATCTTCCCCAAAGGGCTAGCAGCAAAGATCGACAAGAGGTCATGGAAAATTCCACCGATCTTCCCCTTGATTCAAAAGAAAGGTAATGTGGACGATAGGGAAATGTACCGCGTTTTCAATATGGGTGTGGGTATGATGGTGGTCTGTTCTGCGGAAGATGTTAGCAAGATAATTGCTGCCGCGCCCAAAGCGTGGATCATAGGCGAAATGGTGAAGATGTATGGGGAGGAGCGGGTCATCATAGCTTAGCATCGCAACTTCTCAAGAGTAAGTCTTCAAAAAATAGAAAAGGAGTGGTTCTTTGCGTGCTATCATAAGTGTTTCTGACAAAAGCGGTGCAGTAGATTTAGCTAAGGGTCTTCAGAAACTCGGTTTCGAGCTGTTCAGTACCGGCGGCACCAAGAAGGCGCTGGTGGAGGCCGGGGTGAATGTGCGCAGCGTGAGCGATTTGACCGGCTTTCCTGAAATTCTGGATGGCCGCGTGAAGACGCTGCATCCGGCGGTGCATGGCGGCATCCTGGCCAAGCGAAATCTTCCTGCTCACCTCGCTGAGCTGTATAAAAATAAGATAGGGCTTATTGACCTGGTAGCGGTTAACCTCTATCCCTTTAAAGAGACTGTAGCCAAGCCGAACGTAAGTCTGGATGAAGCGCTGGAAAATATTGACATCGGTGGGCCCACTATGATACGGGCTGCGGCCAAGAATTTCCCTCATGTGCTGGTGGTGGTCGACCCGGCGGACTACAAGCCGGTTCTGGAACAACTGGGCAAGGGTGAAGTGAAGGCAGAGCAGCGGAAGAAGCTGGCCCAGAAAGCATTTCAGCATGTGGCTGGCTACGATACTGCAATCGCTCAATACCTTCGCAGCGATGAAGAGGGCTTTCCCAATGAGCTGACCATAGCCTTGAAGAAGAAATACGACCTCCGTTACGGGGAGAACCCCCATCAAAAGGCGACATTCTATGCCGAGGAAGTGGCTGGTAGAAAAGGGGTGGGCATAAGCTCAGCGAAGCAGCTCTGGGGCAAGGAGCTTTCCTTCAACAACATCCTCGATGCGGATGCTGCCTGGAAAGCGGCCAATGACTTTGAAGTTCCCACCGTATCCGTGATCAAGCATACCAATCCCTGTGGGTTGGCGTCGCATAAAGACCTTGCCGAGGCTTACCGTCGCGCTTATTCCGGAGATACCGTAGCGGCCTATGGCGGCATAGTGGCTTTGAACAGGCCTGTAGACTTTGCTACTGCGCAGGAGATAAGCAAAATATTCTATGAGGTAATCATTGCGCCCGGTTACGAGGATAGGGCGCTGGAGTTGCTCAAGCAGAAAAAGGACCTGCGTATCCTCGATATGGGGCCCCAGAAGGCAGGAGCTTTGTCCGGATTCGACTTCCGCCATGTCAGCGGCGGCTTCCTGATGCAGACGCCCGATGCCATCGCTGAAACCACGACGGGTTGGCGTACTGTGAGCCAGCGGGAACCGACAAAGAAGGAGCTGGAGGACCTGCTGTTTGCCTGGAAAGCGGTCAAGCATGTGAAGTCGAACGCCATCGTGCTGGCCAGGGACTCCATGATACTGGGTATGGGGGCAGGACAGCCCAGCAGGGTGGTGAGCGTGGAGATAGCCCTGAAGAAAGCTGGCGAGCGCAGTAAAGGAAGCGTGCTGGGCTCGGACGCTTTCTTCCCTTTCCCCGACGGCGTGGAGCTGGCTGCTAAGGGCGGCGTGACCGCCATAGTTGAGCCCGGTGGCTCGGTGCGGGACGAAGAGGCGATAAAGGTAGCAAATCAGTACAAGATGGCGATGATGTTCACCGGAGTGCGTCATTTCAAACATTAGGATTATGGTCTATGAAGACCGTTGACGTGGTGATACCGGGTTATAATGAGGAGAAAGACCTGCCTGGCTGTATAGCCACGTTGTGGGATTTCCTCACTGAGCATCTGCCATACCAGTGGCAGATTGTAATTGCAGATAATGGCTCCACAGACAAGACGCTGGCTGTCGCCCAGGCGCTGTCCCTGCAATATCCTCACGTAACATATACCCACCTTGATTTGAAGGGGCGGGGACGCGCCCTGAGAAAAGCCTGGCTGGAGAGCAAGGCTGATGCCGTAGCCTACATGGATGTTGACCTGTCCACCAAGCTGACCGCTTTCCCTCCGTTGATTGAAGCGCTAGATGAAGGATACGGCGTTGCTATAGGCTCACGGCTTATTGGAGGCTCCAGGGTGAGCCGGGGCCTGAAGCGCGAGATAACCTCACGTGCTTACAATCTCCTCATCAAGCTAATGTTTTGGCCCAGCTTCCATGATGCGCAATGCGGCTTCAAGGCGGTGAGGCGCGATGCGGTGCAGGATATCGTTCCTTTCATAAAGGACCAGGCCTGGTTCTTCGATACCGAGCTTCTTCTCCTCGCTCAGAAAAAGGGTTACCGCATCAAAGAGGTACCCGTGGAATGGGTGGATGATGCCGGCACTACGGTCAAAGTCACCAAAACCGCCTGGGAGGACGTAAAGGGGTTGTTCCGGGTGCGCTTCAAGCCGCCATTTTAGCCTATTGTCCTCTACTTTTTCAATGGTCGCAAACAGCCGAGTATACCCGCTTGCAAAACATATCTTATGGGATTATCATTCAGGCGTGACTATTGTGACACGGTTTTGGGGGAGTTGGTTTCGTCCGCCTGAGGCGGACTGTGCCTACCATGCGATTACTGATGTATGTTGAAATTTATAACATATTAAGGGAGGGGGAATATGGATATCATTTTATACATCCTAGTCATATTCGTATTAATTGACTTGCTCTACATTGGGCATTTGGCCGAGAAAGCCTTAAAAATATATCTTAAGAAAAACAGCAATTAATTTTACAAGATTCTAATATTCGCAAATTGGGAGGACAAAAGTGGTTTGCCCAACCGAAAGCCTTAATATTCTGACCTTGCAATAGTAGAGGGAGAGGTCTATTGCTTAGCTGTCAATCCTTTTTAAGTAGAAAGAAATGCCCAAAATGCGGAGAGCTCATACCATGGTGGAGAATGTTAGGGTTTTGTAATCCCGAGTTTTGGGTGGTGGGTTGCGTCCACAGGAGGCGGACTACACCCTACGATTACTCTTGCGCATATTCCAGTATGTTGCGTCGTGTCACCTTGACCTCCTTCGGCAGCACTAATTTTGACGTGACTACTACCGTTTCGGTAACTTTTATTATGAGTCAATGCGTCTTCTTACGACATTATGTCTTTCGCGTTAGAATGTCCTAAGAAATGGGCCTATTATCATGTCCTAAGGCCATAGGTAACAGATACAGGAGGTAGGGATGCATGATATTGGATGGCCTGAAGTATCCATATTGGTTGTCATAATCTGTCTTGTTGTGCTAGCTGTAGCTATAATAGCCAGAGTGTGGGGTAGAAGGAATAGAAGAATGGATTCTGATATAAGCAATGGCATAATTCCCAATAAGACAAGTGAGTTCTGCAGTAAATGCGGAGTCAAACTCCAAAAAGGCGATACTTTCTGCCCAAAATGCGGGACAGCCGTGAAGTAAACGTTTGAAGCATTTTGAGACTGTTGGATACATCATCTACCTTCTACCGCTGTCCTGTAGTTTGTAGGGTGGATGGAATGAAATTAAACCCACCACATTCTAATTCCTGACACACCTTCAGTGTATTCTGGACCTCAGATAGCGGTTTCCATCGGTTCGTAGGGCCGGGTTCACAAACCCGCCCCTTTTGATATGTTGCATTTGTGCTATCTTTTGGATATTATCCACAAGGTAAGTCTCATATTATAGCTACCAGTGTTTTGGGCAATAGAAAGAAGGAGGCTCAATTGGAGGTAAAGGTTGTCTCCGGCGATATAACCAGGATTAAAGTCGGCGCTGTTATAGTAAACCTTTTTGAGGGGGTGGAGCATCCGGGCGGGGCTACCGGAGCAGTTGACCAGGCCCTGGGAGGGGCTATAACGAAGCTTATCGCAGAAGGTGAGACTAAGGGCAAGCTCAATGAGCTAACTCTTATCCATACCCTGGGTAAGATGGAGGCGGAGCGGGTGGCGGTGCTGGGGCTGGGGAAGCAGGATAGGTTTACCCTGGACTCTATTCGCACGGTGATGGCAGGAGGCTGCAAATTTCTCAGGAAGCTGGGTGTCAAGCAGGCAGCAACCATAGTGCACGGTGCGGGGATAGGCGGCATGGATGCTGAAAAAGCAGCTCAGGCTATAACAGAGGGCAGCATCCTTGCACTCTACACTTTCCGGAAACATATCACCAAAGAGCCCGAGAACGGCGAGATGGATGAATTACTTATTGTGGAGCGAGATGAGAGCAGACATGCTGCTCTGGAACAGGGGGTTAACCGCGGCCGCATACTTGCTGAGGCGACTAACTACGCAAGGGATATGATTAACGAGCCTGCCAACTATATGACTCCTTCCGATATGGCAGAGGTGGCACTGAACGTAGCTGCGAAATACGGGATGGAATGCACTGTTCTGGAGCGGGAGGAAATGAAAAATCTGGGCATGGGAGCGCTTCTGGGTGTCGCTCAGGGTAGCAAACAGCCTCCCAAATTCATCATCATTAACTACCGCGGAGGCGATTCTGCTCAACCAACCCTTGGTCTGGTGGGCAAGGGGCTGACCTTCGATTCTGGCGGCATCTCTATCAAGCCCTCTGAAGCTATGGACGAAATGAAGGGCGATATGTCCGGCGGTGCTGCTGTCATCGCGGCAATGAGAGCGATCGTTGAGTTCAAGGCTAAGATAAATGTTACCGGACTTATTCCGGCGACGGAGAACCTGCCGGGAGGCGCTGCGCTAAAACCGGGAGATGTCTTGAAGGCAATGAACGGCAAGACGATAGAGGTGGCAAATACCGACGCAGAGGGTAGGCTGATACTTGCTGATGCGCTCTGCTACGCCAGGAAGCTGGGACTTTCCCCATTAATAGATGTGGCGACCCTGACCGGCGCCTGCCATGTGGCCCTGGGCGATGTCTGCACCGGTGCTATGGGCAATAACCAGGAGATGATTAATAAAGTGATTAAGGCTGGCGAGGAATCCGGCGAAAAAATATGGCAGCTCCCTATGTTCGATGAGTATAAGGAGCAAAATAAGAGCGATGTGGCCGATATCAAGAACACGGGCGGCAGATGGGGTGGGGCTATTACAGCTGCCCAGTTTTTGGCCGAGTTCAGCCAGGATACCCCCTGGACGCATCTGGATATCGCCGGTACTTTTTTCTCCCATAAGGAAAGGGCTTACATTTTGAAGGGTGCGACCGGGGTCGCGGTAAGGACTCTGGTCAATTTCGCTCTGGCGGAAACGTGAAAAGAATAGCCGTTCGCGGTGAGCCCTTCGACAAGCCCAGAGCGAACGGAACATATTTCACAAGGGAGGTCTGACATGAAGATAAGATGGCTCGGGCATTCGTCATTCTTGATAACCGCTGATGATGGCACCAGGATCATAACTGATCCCTACGGGACTTTCCCCGATCTTCACTACGCTCAGATAGAGGGGCCAGCCGAAATCCTGGTTGTCAGCCACAAACATGGCGACCATTTCGGTGCTAAAGTAAAAGGGAACCCTAAGATGGTAACAGGTGGAGGCGAGAAAAAGGTGGGAGGGATCGAATTCAAGGGAATCGAAGTCTACCATGATACCTCGAAGGGAAGCCAGAGAGGGCCAAATACAGTGTTCTGTTTCACCGTGAATGGGGTGAGACTCTGTCATCTGGGAGACCTGGGGCATCTCCTATCCGGGCCCGACATCGCCAAAATTGGGCAGGTTGACGTTCTTATGATACCGGTGGGCGGCTTCTATACAATCGATGCGGCTGAGGCCGGCAAGATTTGTGAGCAGGTCAAGCCTAAAGTGATAATTCCCATGCACTATAGAAATGACAAATGCTCTTTCCCCATAAGCGGAGTCGAAGATTTCCTCAAAGGCAAAGAGAATGTAAAGAGGCTTGACACCAGTGATTTGGAACTAAAAGCAGGGCAGCTGCCTCAAGCGACTGAAATCGTCGTGCTGAAACATGCTCTGTAAATGTCTCACGCTTTCGTTGCTATTATGCAAATGTGCAAATTGACATCGGAGAACGAGATACAGTATAATAAATAGTCTTTAAGCAAAGCAGGAAGATAATGCCGAAACGAACTTATCAGCCGAAGAAGTTGCGAAGAAAACGCAAACATGGTTTTCTCTCCCGTATGGCTACTCGCGGCGGGCGGTTGGTTTTGAGGCGGAGACGGCTCAAGGGTCGCCATAAGCTTGCGGTGTAGGTTGGCTGCTGCGGCGGAATGGGTGAAAAGGAAAAGCTCAGGAAGAATTCGCAGTTTGCCGCCGTTTATGAGCATGGGAAGACGTGGGCAAACGATCTCGTGGTACTTAAAACGCTGCCTAACGGCCTTGGGTGGAACCGCTATGGTTTCGTCGCTGGCAAACGCATAGGCAAGGCAGTGGTACGCAACCGTGTTAAAAGATTGTTTCGAGAGATAGCAAGGGCGACATCGACGGAAACAGGGTGGGATGTGGTGTTCATAGCTCGCAATCAGGCGGCTAAGGCAAACTATCACGAATTGGAAGCATCTGTGGTAGGGTTACTGCACAGGGCAAGAATTTTGGTAGATAAGGATAGAAGCGAGGGAACGGCAGAGGCAAGATAGTGAAAAGAATTGCTTTATTTCTAATACGTTTCTATCAGGTGGCTATTTCCCCTGGGAGGATTAGCACCTGTCGATATGTGCCCTCATGTTCCCAATATGGCTATGAGGCAATCGCGAAATTTGGGATTGCCAAGGGTGGTTGGCTTACAGCGAAGCGCTTTCTTCGCTGTCATCCTCTGGCCAAGGGTGGCGTGGACCCTGTGCCTTGACCCCGTTTCTTCCTATCCATTGACGGTTTTTCTTGATGTTTAACGCCAGACGAACTAGGCTAAAAAAAGTCCTCATCATAGCTACACTTCTTGTGGCTCTAATCCTGTCTGGCTGTGCCGGTGCCCGTAGCTGGCCGGGGTCTCAACTTGCAGGTGGTACTCTTTATGCTGGCACTATGGATGGCAGAGTCCTTGCCTTGAATCCAGATAGCGGCAGTCGCGAGTGGGACTGGCAGCCAACAACAGGGCAATCGGGACAGACAGCCAGCTCTTTTTCCTGTGCGGGAAGCCAACTCGTCGGAGGGGCATTCTATGGCGCGCCCGCCGTCGCCAACGGCACGGTCTATGTAGTGTTCCATACTGGGGAAGTCTATGCCATAAATGCTCAAAGTGGAGACCAAGTATGGAATTATAACCTGCACAGCACTGTTTCTGGCGGGGTGGCGGTTAGTAACGACACTGTATTTGTGGGGACAGCCGACGGAAAGCTTACGGCTCTTGATGCTGGCAATGGGTCTTTCAAATGGGAGTTCACCACCAAGAACGAAGTCTGGTCCACACCCGCTGTTGTGAATGGAGTTGTTTACTTCGGCTCTCTCGATCACAACTTATATGCTCTGAACGCAGTTGATGGAACAAAGAGATGGGTATTTCCAACAAGTGGAGAAATCGCATCCACTCCTTTGGTAATTCAAGGAGTGGTCTATATCGGTTCCTTCGATAATAAATTCTACGCTGTAGATGCAAATACGGGTAAGCAGAAATGGGTCTTCGAGGGTGCAGGTAACTGGTTCTGGTCTCAGGCTGCTTATGGCAATGGCACGATTTATGCTGGCAACCTTGACCATAACGTTTATGCCCTTAGCGCTGGCAACGGCACCATGGTCTGGCCTAAGCCTTTCGATGCGGGTAGTCTGGTCAAGGCATCGCCTGTCATTGCCGGGGACGTGCTGGTTGTAGCCTCCGAAGAGGGCAAGGTCTACGGTCTCGACTTGAAGACTGGCGAGAAAAAGTGGGAGTTCGATAGCATCAAAGCCAAAGTTCTTTCTCCTCTCGATACTGCGGGAGGAGTCGTTTACATAAATAGCCAGGATAACAAACTCTACGCCTTAGATGGCCAAACTGGCCACCAAATATGGGGCGTACCCTTGACTAAGTGAGATAGAAGAGGCTATGGCTCAAGCTAAACCCGCGCCTAGTTTCAATGCACGCAGGTTCATTATTTTCCTGCTCATAGCAGTTCTGATTTTCCTCCTCATTACCGGCGTAATTTCCATTGCAGGCATCTGGAATACGATTCTTTTGAACCCGATGGTGAATTTCCTGGTTCTGATGTCGAAGTATTTTCTGGGCAGCTTCGGAATTGCCATCATTGTGTTGACTATCATCATTCGACTGCTCATGTTTCCTCTTACCATGAGGCAGTTACAATCCAGCAAGGCGATGCAGACGCTGCAGCCTAAGATGAAGGACCTGCAAAAGAAATATGCCAAGGACCAGCAGAAGCTAAATCAAGAGGTAATGAAGCTATATAAAGAAGAGGGAGTTAATCCACTTGGTTGCGCTTTCCCGATGCTGCTCCAGTTCCCTATCTGGATTGCTCTCTATGAGTCAGTTATACAAGCTCTCGCTTATACTCCTGAAAACCTTCTAGGTTTGTCTAAACAGTTGTATTCATCGGAGATTATTCGGAGTGCACTGCCACTGAACCATCATTTCTTATGGCTGGATCTCACTAAAGGGGACATCTATATGGCCATCCTAACAGCGGGGACCATGTGGTTGCTGCAGAAGATGTCCACCCAGCCCTCAGCAGACCCGCAGGCGCAGTCTATGAACCGTATCATGCTGTGGGCAATGCCTTTAGTATTTGGCTTTTTCTCTTTATCGCTTCCCAGTGGGCTTTCTCTTTACTGGGTAGCCTCTAATATCATCAGCATGGTGATGCAATATCGGGTAACCGGCTGGGGCACTTTGACGAGGCCCTCTTTACCATCATTCTTGAAGGGAGGGGCTCCTCAACCAGCCAATAATCCTAAGGCAAAGACTGAGGCGGCAGCCGGCACGGATAAAGAAGTGAAAGGTGCAGCTCTGCAACAAAAGGTTATTGAGGCAGATGGTGCGAGTTCTGAGAAGAAAGAGGCTGTTAAATCTGATATAATCTCTCGTCGAAGGAAGGTTCGTCATGGAAAGCGTAGAGGTAAGCGCAAAAACTGAGGAAGAAGCTGTTGCGATTGCTCTGGCTGAACTGGGTTTGAGTCGTTCTGAGGTAGAGGTTGTCGTAGTCAAGAAGGGGAAAGCTGGAATCTTTGGCTTCGGCTCGGAGGAAGTGAGGGTAAGAGTAACGCCACTGGGGGAGAAGTCCGAGGATGGTGGGGATGTTGCTGATATGGCCAAAGCTGCATTACAGGACATCCTCTCATTGATGAATGTGTCTGCCAATGTTGTTCTAGACAAAAGCAGTGCCAGCGATGCAGGAAACATCCCGCTTGATATAAAAGGAGACGATTTAGGTATCCTTATCGGGAGGCGTGGCGAGACACTTTCTGCTTTGCAATATTTGGTTAACCTTATCATCAGCAGGCGGCTTAAAAGCCGCGTCGGGGTGGTTCTCGATGTTGAAGGGTATAGACAGCGACGCTATGAGTCGTTGCGTTTGCTAGCCCGGCGCTTAGCCGAGCAGGTGAAATCTACTGGCAGGTCGGTAACCTTGGAGCCTATGCCTCCCAATGAGCGCCGGATTATTCACCTGGAGTTGAAAGATAACCCTGATGTAACTACGCAAAGCATAGGTCAGGGAGAAGAGCGCAAGATAGCGATTCTATCGAAGGGTAATAGCAAAGGTAAGCAGGCCTGAAAATAGGAGTTGCGAAACCTATAAAACAAGCAGGAGGTATTAATGGAATTCAAAAACATCATTTTCGAGAAGAAGGACGGGGCTGCCAAAATAACCCTGAATCGCCCGGATGTTATGAATGCTCTGGATGCCCAGACTCTCGAAGAGATGTATGCAGCCTGTGAAGATATCGAGAATGACATTTCAGTTAGGATTGCAGTGGTCACAGCTACCGGAAGGGCATTCTGTACCGGTGCTGACCTCACCGGCATAGCTACTATCCCTCCTGATAAACCGCGTGACTATTTCCTCAGACTCTGGAAAAAGACATTCAGCGCTATCGAGAATTTGAGTGTACCGGTGATTGCCGCCGTAAACGGCATCGCGCTGGCGGGCGGTCTCGAGCTTATTATGGTCTGCGATCTTGCTATCGCTGCCGATAATGTTAAGCTCTCGGACCAGCATGCCAATCGAGGGCTAACGCCCGGCGGCGGCGCCAGCCAGAGGTTGCCCCGACTCATCGGCATCAGGAAGGCTAAGGAACTTCTCTACACCGGTGACCGTATCACTGCGGCTGAGGCAGAGAGGCTGGGGCTTATCAATAAGGCTGTTCCAGCCGATAAGCTTCAGGAGGCGACCGACGAGCTGGTCAATAAGCTGCTGACGAAGAGCCCCATGGCTATGAAAGCTGTTAAGAAGCTGGTCAACCGCGGCATGGAGGGCAGTCTGGAGACCGGCCTGGAGTTGGAAATGCTCGCTATGACAGCCCATGGCACGACCGAGGACTTCGCCGAGGGTGTGAAGTCGTTTCTGGAGGGCCGGCAGCCCCAGTTCCCGGGCAGATAGCAAAGCTTGTGGATTTTGACAAGTCCACTTTAGTGTGATAGTTTTTAGACGCAAAGGCGAAGACGGAGACGAGTAGGCGGAGTAATCACGCAGCGAGTCTGGTGTGGTGAGAGCAGATGTGAGTAACCCGCACGAAAATCACTCCTGAGCCGCCAACCGAAATCCTTCCCGCAGGGAAGAAGAGTAGACTTGGCCGGTTTCGTCAGCCGTTATCCTGGACGGGGTCTTTCCTGGGAAGGAAGGAGCCTTAAAGAGAGCCCCGATGCGTCGGGGAATTAGGGTGGTACCGCGGGATTCAAGTCCCGTCCCTTCAGGACGGGACTCTTTATTTTGGCAGGAGGATCTTATGTTCCAGCCGGTGTCCAGCGGGGTGAATTTCCCTGAGCTTGAGCAAAGAATAATCGGGTTCTGGCAGGAGAAGCAAGTATTCGAGCGAAGCGTAGAGCAGCGCCTGGGCGGGCCCTCGTATGTCCTTTATGATGGTCCGCCAACGGCGAATGCCAGCCCGGGGATTCACCATGTGCTGGCAAGGGTATTTAAGGATGTGTTCCCCAGGTATAAGACTATGAAGGGCTACCATGCTCCCCGCAAAGCGGGCTGGGATACTCACGGCCTGCCTGTGGAACTAGAGGTGGAGCGCGAGCTGGGGTTGAAGAGCAAGCGTGAGATCGAGGAATATGGTATCGCTGAGTTTAACAGCCGCTGCCGCAAGAATGTACTCAGATATGTTAAAGAGTGGGAAAAGCTCACAGACCGCATCGGCTTCTGGATTGACATGAAGCATCCTTATATAACCTTCGACAACGGCTATATCGAGACCTGCTGGTGGATAATTAAGTCGCTCTGGGACAAAGGGCTTGTCTATCAAAGCTACAGGGTCACGCCGCACTGTCCTCGCTGCGGCACCTCACTCTCGTC
>DAOUMT010000141.1:0-4822 GCA_034409195.1 Dehalococcoidia bacterium | reverse complement strand
ACAACTACCTAGCTTCCATTGTTGCCGAGGGCGAGCAGGCGGGCATAGCATATATTGACATAACGACAAGCGAGTTTGCCACCACCCAGCTTCCAGCCGAAAAGGCCTTGCTGGAACTGGAACGGCTTCGTCCCTCTGAACTGCTTGCCCCAGGGAGTTCCCGATTCACTCTGACATCCCTATCATCGCCTGTAACCCCTCTTGACGACCAGTGGTTCCAATTAGATACGGCGCAACAGACACTGCTCAACACATTCGGGGCATCTACACTCGAAGGCTACGGCTGTGCCCATCTACCTCTGGCGATAAGGGCGGCGGGCTCCATCATTTATTATCTGGAGCAGACTCAAAAAAGTGTAATGGGACAGATAAGCAACCTGAGTACCTATTTCACTGAGTCATTTATGGTCCTGGATAATCAAACGCGCCGCAATCTCGAGCTATTTCAGAGCAGCCGCCTGGGTCTGACCGCCGGATCGCTGCTCTCTGTCATTGATTTAACGCAGACCCCGATGGGCGGCAGGCTGCTCAAGAGATGGTTGGGGCAGCCTCTCCTCGACATAAATCAGCTTGATCGAAGGCAGCAGGCTGTAACCTGGTTCCAGTCGCCCCAGCGGGCTGAGGTCATCAACCTACTCGGGAAGCTCAGCGATGTAGAACGGCTGATAAACCGCGTTAGGGCAGGCATCGCCGCCCCGCGCGAACTCGTTTCACTTCGACGCAGCCTGGAGCAGGTACCTAAGTTGAAGTCGATATTAAATGCCGATGGTGTTCTGGAGTGGCTTTCCTCGGAGCTTAAGTCCTGTGACGATGTGGTTTCGCTGATCTCCAGTGCTATTGTGGATGATCCCCCGCCTGTGGTCAGTGAGGGGAACGTGATAAAGAGCGGCTTTTCCAGCGAGCTGGATGAGCTTCGCTCAGCTTCATCGGACGCCCGAAAATATCTGGCTGACCTGGAGCGAACTGAGCGCGATAGGACGGGGATCAAGTCGCTCAAGGTAGGCTATAACAGGGTCTTCGGCTATTATATCGAGGTGACTTCTCCTCATCTGAGCCGGGTGCCTCAGGACTATATCCGCAAGCAGACGCTGGCTAACGGGGAGCGCTATTTCACTCCGCAGCTAAAAGAGTACGAATCGCTAATCCTCAACGCTGAGACCAGGATTGCCGACCTGGAAGGCTCAATTTTCCGTCAGGTCTGCCGCCAAGTCGGGGACTCAGGAGAGCGCATCCTGGGCATCGCCGCTGCTCTGGCTCAAATAGACGTCCTTTCCGCATTCGCCGAGGTGGCGGTGAGGTACGGCTATGCCTGTCCCAGGCTGACCGCAGAAGACTCGATAACGATTGTCAACGGACGTCACCCTGTCGTGGAGCGGGCGCTGGTGGACGAGCGCTTCGTCCCCAACGATAGCTATCTCTCCAATCAGGACGCCCAGCTCATCATTCTCACTGGCCCCAACATGTCGGGGAAGTCCACCTATCTCCGACAGGTAGCACTCATCGTGCTCCTGGCCCAG
Source organism: Dehalococcoidia bacterium (assembly GCA_034409195.1). Taxonomy (GTDB): domain Bacteria; phylum Chloroflexota; class Dehalococcoidia; order SZUA-161; family SZUA-161; genus JACWAE01. The sequence goes on along the minus strand of DAOUMT010000141.1, from coordinate 3,305 downwards.
ATTGGCAGTTTCGTACCCGCTGACTCCGCCACTATAGGGCTGGTGGACCGCATCTTTACCCGCGTCGGACTTCAGGATGACCTGGTCACGGGACAGTCGACTTTCATGATTGAAATGGTGGAGACCGCCAATATACTCAATAATGCGACTTCAAAATCGCTGATTATTCTTGACGAAATCGGACGCGGTACTTCCACCTACGATGGCCTTTCCATTGCTCAGGCAGTAGCCGAGTATATTCACAACCACCCCAGGCTTGGCGCCAAGACGCTGTTCGCTACACATTATCATGAACTTGTGGAACTGGCTAATTTTCTGCCACGCGTAAAGAACTATAATATAGCTGTGTCGGAAGAAGGCGGCAAGGTAGTCTTCCTGCGCAAGATAGGCCCCGGAGGCGCAGATAAGAGCTACGGCATACATGTGGCGCAGCTAGCGGGCCTGCCCAAGGCCGTAGTGCATCGCGCTGAAGAAGTCCTGACTGAGCTGGAAAAGAATGGTGATGTGAAAGTTGTGCCTGAGATCAAACCCCGTTCCTGGCAGAAGGCTTCTTTGGAGCAGCTTCCTCTATTTGGGCAGAAATCCCCTGTGACTGACGAAATCCTCAAGCTGGACATATCCTCGATGACTCCTCTGGAGGCCATCACCAAGCTCTACGAACTGCAGAGAAAAGCCAAGGAAGGGTAATGGTTTTATCTTGCAAATATGATTTCCATCAAATCATTTTTCATTATGTACTACTTAAAATATAAGTAAGACAAAATATATTTGACACACAAATTAGTATATGGTATACTTCATAAAGAGGTGATAAAATATGCCTACCGCCGTGGTAACTACAAAGGGTCAGGTTGTCATACCTGCGAAGATTCGCCGAAAGCTCAACATAAAGAAGGGTACAAGACTTTATATCGAAGAAGGAGGAGACGGTTTGATCCTGAAACCTGTCACCCCTGCTTATCTTGAGAAAATAGCTGGAGTCTTACCAACCAGGGGCAAATTATCCAAGGCTTTGCTGGAAGAGCGTGCCCGAGACAGAAAAAGAGAGGCTTAAGTGATGATAAGCGTCCTTGATGCACATGCTCTTTTGGTGTTTCTCGAAAGAGAACAAGGATTCGAGAAGGTCAAGGCCCTGTTTGAGTCGGCGCTGGAAGAAGATGACAATTTGCTCATGACTTCGGTAAATTTCGGCGAGGTATATTACATTGTCTTGCGTGAGTTTGGCGAAAAGAAAGTAGGAGAGGTAGAGAGAATAATTCGAACCTTACCCATAGAGATAGTCGATGTTGATGTGCAACTCGCCAGAGAAGCTGCTCGCTTTAAAGCCATAAAAAAGATTTCGTATGCCGATTGCTTTGCTGCTGGTCTGGCAAAGTTGCGCAAAGGCGAGGTAGTAACGGGCGATAAGGAGTTTAAGGCGCTGGAGAGCGAGGTAAAAATTTCCTGGGTCTAATGATTAAATGTGCAATTGTGGTAAATTCTGGTAAAGTTATATAGCTATTATCATTGTTGGGAGGTCAGCGATGTACGAGAAAATACTTGTTCCCCTGGATGGTTCTGAGTTAGCTGAGGTTGCCCTGCCCTATGCCGAAGAGTTGGTGGGTAAACTTGGCTCTGAGGTCACTCTGCTGCATGTTTGTGAGTCCGCAGAGGCGCAGTATCACCACATGCACCAGTTGTACATGCAGAAGATGGTTGCAGCCACCAAGCGTGGCGTCAAGAAATATTTCGAGAAACTGGATGATAAAACGATTACTGTTCGGTCATCGATTCTGTCCGGCCATCCTGCCGAGCAGATTGTGGACTTTGCAGAAAAGCAGCATATCGATCTGATTATAATCGCCACGCACGGCTGGTCCGGCATAAGGCGGTGGGTCTTGGGAAGCGTGACAGATAAGGTGGTGCAGGCTACGAAACGGCCGGTAGCGCTCATCAGGGCTAAGGGCGTCCATCACCATACGTTTGCTGAAGGCACACTGAAAAAGACGCTTATTCCTCTCGATGGCTCAAAAGAGGGCGAAGCCGTGATTCCTTACGTCGAGGAGCTAGCCTCCAGGCTCAAGGGGGAGGTTGTCCTCCTTCACGTGGTGCCGTCACCTTCTCCTGTTTATGCTGTTGTCCCGGGGGAGACTGTCCAGATCCCTTACACTCAGGCTGAGGTGGAGCTATTAAAGGCGGATGCCGGGAGTTACCTGGAGAAGATAGCCAATGCCTTTAAAGAAAAACACATTGAAGTCAAATTTGAGGTGAAGTCTGGGAATACAGGGAACGAGATTATCAAGCTTGCCGATGAAGTGCAAGCTGATTTAGTGGCTATGTCTACCCATGGACGGTCCGGCTTCACCCGTTGGGCATTGGGAAGCACAGCAGACAAGGTCTTGAATGCGGGGAACACGCCACTCTTGCTGGTGAGGTCGCTGGGCGTTACTACGAAGTAGACCGAAGCAAACTGTGGGAACGGTGCAGAGCTTTTAGCCAGCCTTCCTAAATTATTGTAGACCGATTCTGCTCATGCCTATATGATGCATTGGCAGCGACCTGCATAATTAGAATAAGATGGCCCAGCCTCCCCATTATGGGCAGAACTGGGCCATCTCGTCTTAGGCTATTCTAGCCGGGGCGGGCTAATGCCCATATGGCACGAAACGCGCTGATCACAGCCGCCGGTGCCATAAAGGTTGCCAGGTAGCCCACTATGCTGTCTATCCTGGTGCCTGCGGCCCCCCCCAAGTCATTAAGTGGAGAGAATCCTGCTTTGCCTACTACAATTAAAGCGATGGCAGCAATGAGCAGGGGAAGCACTTCCTTGCCGGTGATATTGAGAACACCGACAAGGATGCCCATAATGGCCAGCGCTAGCGTGATGCTACCGTAATCCTGGTACCCGATGCCACCGACTATCGCCAGAACTATCCCTCCGAGGAATGCCAGCAGGCCGATGGTCCCGGCCAGCCTTTTTACAGCATCTGGCTGTTTGGCTTCTTCTGCCATTTTCTCGCTCCTTTCCTTTTTCTATTAGCACGGAATTCTACAAGAGTGAGTTACGATTGTCAAGAGTTTTTACACGAAATTGTCAAGTAAACGATTACTTCATGGACGTGAATCCACTATGCAGGGAGCAGGGAGCACAAAATATCGGAAGTAGATAACAGCTTCTCGGCTACTCGTTTATTTCTCCCCGTATTGCGTCAAATAAAACTGTTACCGAAGACCTGCTTGTTGCTTCATAATTTCGGTTACCGGGGCGGGCGCTTAGCCAACCGCCATAGCTGCTCCAGGTTATCGTTTATCTGCTTAAGGAGCTT
>DAOUMT010000140.1:0-2852 GCA_034409195.1 Dehalococcoidia bacterium | reverse complement strand
AGGCAACCTCGCCCCTACATTTCGAACATTGAAACTGGTTACACCGAATCATCCCTCACCCTTTTGCCCGGCTTGAACCCTCGTCGCTTAGCTTCTTCGTCCGAGTCGAAGATGATGAGATTCTCCGGCCTTATTCGACCCAGCATAAAGCTATCCGCTTTGTAGTACCTCTTGTTTTCCACAAGGCCCTGGTGCCACTTAGAACTGGCTATATAGGGAGGATGTATCTCATGCTCACAGTAAACACACCTCAGCGTTAGCGGCTCGCTCGATACTATCTGAAACTTGTGCTTTATGTACTCCTTTTCGGTCTCCTGCACCGAGACGCATTTCTCGTTCTGGCATCTGACGCCGGTCTCGCGTTCATAAACGGGGTGCTCCTTTTTCTGTGCGAAAGACGGCACCTTCCTCTCAGGAATATCAACTGTTTTGCACCCCAGAAGAAGGGAGAGCAGAGCCATCCTGATGGGCACACCGAGAGCGGCCTGTTTGAAGTACGCACTCCGCGGGTCGGCGTCCATCTCGTAAGCAAGCTCACCCACACGAGGGAGAGGATGCATAACGATTGTTTCCTTAAACCCCTTCTCTTTGAAAAGTTTCTTGTCTACTACAGGGTATTCCTTCTTCAAACCATCCGAAGAAGGCTTGAACCTCTCCTTTTGCAGCCTGGTGACGTAGAGAGCATCTACGCCCTTCTCCAGCTCGATCTGTATGCCTACGGCGGGTATATTGGCAAGCTGATGAGGGCCGCTCGGCGTCACGTATATGGCGTCCAGAGGGATGAGCCCCTTCTCTTTTTCCTCTTTCGGCCCGTTATATCGCTCCAGTCTGCCTGCATATTCCGTGGTCAGCTTCCTTATGACATGCTCCGGCATCTCAAAGCCAGCGCTGGGACGGAAATGTATAGTCGCGCCGAACCTGGCCAGAGCGTAAGCCAGAGAATGCACTGTACGTCCGTACTTCAGGTCACCCCACAGGGCGATCTTCAATCCCTCGAGCGTTTTCCTCTCCTTCTTAATCGTGTAGAGGTCGAGCAGGGTCTGGCTGGGGTGCTCGTGCCCGCCATCGCCGGCATTTATCACCGGGACTTCAGCATAGTCGGCAACCACTTTGGCTGCACCCTCCCAAGGATGCCGGATAACGATGATGTCCGCATAGCTTCCCACCACCCTCGCCATATCAGCGATGCTCTCCCCTTTTGCCAGCGAGGTATTCCTCATCTCCATTACAGAGATCACCCTTCCACCCAGCCTGTTCATCGCAGCCTCAAACGACATACGAGTCCTGGTGCTGGGCTCGAAAAACAGGCTCGCCATAATCATGCCCTGGCACACATTGCACTGGTCTCTGAGGCCTCCAGCCATTTCATCCGCCAGGGCGAAAACTGCCTCAATCTCCTGATTCGAGAGGTCTTCTATCGTTATCAGGTCCCTCTTAGCCAGGCTTATTACCATAACAACCTCACTGAGCCTGCATCGCTCCCTGTTTGGCCATATTATTGGTTACCACCACCTCATCCTTGCCATCGGTTTCCTTCAGTCTCAACTGAATGCGCTCATCTCTAGAGGAAGGGGTATTCCTGCCCACAAAGTTGGCCCTGATGGGAAGCTCCCGGTGTCCACGGTCTACGAGCACTGCCAGCTGAATACGCTGGGGACGTCCGAAATCAATGATGGCGTCCATAGCTGCGCGGATGCTCCTTCCGGTGAACAGTACATCGTCAACCAGAACGACGTTTTTGCCAGTGATGCCGGTGGGTATATCAGTAGGACGAATCACCGGCGGAGTCTCAAGGTAAGGGAGATCATCCCGGTGCAGCCCGATGTCGAGGGTGCCCACAGGGACGTCTGTTCCCTCTGCTTTCTTTATCACCGATGCAATACGTTGAGCCAGAGGCACGCCGCGGGTATATACACCGATTAAAACCAGGTTGTTGCTGCCGTCGTTGTTCTCCAGAACCTCGTGGGAGATGCGAACGAGCGCCCGTCGTATTTCGTCCTCTGTCATTATTACTTTTTCAGGCATAAAAAAACCCTCCACCTTCAAAAAGGTAGAGGGTTGCACTCCTTGTTAGATTTAGCCAGGTTGTGGGCTAACATCAGCCTATCCTTTCCAGTCTCTCTGGACTGAATTAAAGGTCCAACCTGCGGATATTATAACAGCTTATTATGCGGTTAACAAGTGGTTTTTCCTAGAGGGTTTGAAGCAAAGATAGCGAAAGCACGTTCAGACCTCTTCCTACAAATGGCATAGTCGGCCAAAGAGCCGCCTGAAGCTATATTCATCTTTTACGATATTCCCATTACTAGATTAGATTCAGAAAGAGTCATAATGCAGGTGTTTACACGTGCTTAAAAATGGGTGTCTTTACTTGTCTGGAAGCACGAGTTTTCTCAGATGTCAAAGCTGTCTATATGATATAAACTGGTATTAGGTGGATAAAGGTCGAGGAACTACTGGCATTGACTGGGCAAGGGCGTAGTGCGCCCTCCAGACCAGAATAAAGCCCGAAAAGTTCAAGTAGGGCGCTGCCAGGATTAAGACAGGCAAGATAAATTCTAATGTCGCTTATTGCGATGAAAAGGCGAGCCCAATGAATGCAAAAATCACTGATTTTCAAGCTAAGATGGAGCTTACCCTCCCAGCTCCCCGGATCAGGACTCCACGGAGAGAAGGACTGGACAAACGGTTTTCTGACAGCGATAGTAAATCTGACCTGACCCAATTGCCCGTTGTAGGTTCAGCCCTGGCAAGAGCTGTTAAAAGTCGGAAGTTTCAGTTCCTAGTAATCCTGCCCAGCCAGATACTTTTTTGGCTGGTAATTTTCACGGGGATCTTTGGCGCTATAGACC
>DAOUMT010000139.1:0-5251 GCA_034409195.1 Dehalococcoidia bacterium | reverse complement strand
CGTTATATAGTGATTCGGAGAAGGCATAAAGGGCGGCCTTGCTAGCTGTGTTGGCAGTTAGCCCGGGCAGATTGAGGTTGCCTCCTACTGCCGCCATATTTACTATGGCACCCGACGCCTGCTTTTTCATAATAGGCAGAAGCCCTCGAATGAAATATACTGCTCCGTTATAGTTTATCGGCATGTGGCTGTCAAATTCCTCGTCTGACAGGTCAGCAAAAAGTTTTACGACCATAATGCCGGCATTATTGACTAGGATATCGATATGGCCATAGTGCTCGTAGACTGCTTGGACTGTTTGCTTCACCTGAGTCTTATTACTCACATCGCATACTGCCAACATCGAATCGGGTGCATAGCTTCGTACTTGATCCAGGACTTGCGCAAGCTTGCTCTCGGTTCTGCCTACTAATACACAGGTGCAGCCGTGCCTCGATAATTCTAGGGCAGTTGCCTTGCCGATACCGCTCCCTGCCCCGGTAACGATCGTCACCCTATTTTTCAAATCCATTCCTTCGCCTCCTGACCATTACCCTAAATGAAAACATGCTCCTTGGCTAACCATATGGAAGAGCGTGTGGGATCGATAAAGCGTCGTTCATCGGCCAGAAATTCTTCAGCCGCCCGCTGCCCTTCGGGTGTGGCGGCCGCGGAGGCTAATTCGTCTAAGACGCCCCACATCTCGGCGACGCCGTCGTACGGTTCCATAGCGCCCCGCGAGGCCCGCAGACTATTATTAAGCGGATGTTCAAGCGTATGAGCCTGCACATAGCGCCGGAGCGGAAACTCCGACGCTTGCCGCAGAACGCGCTGTCCATGGACGTCACGCCAGTAGCTCTGGCACTCTTCCAGTGATAAATTCGGAAGTCGATGGAAAACGAACGAAATTTTGACAGCGGGAGACTCTTCGGTGGCAGCTATCCTATCCGAGGCCCCCTCGATAAAAATGTGCTCATCCGCCAGCCATAAAGAAGAACGCTGATGGTCTACAAAGCGACGTTCGTCTTCAATGAGCTCCTCCATAGCTTGGCGATTAGCGGGTTTTGTAAGGGCTATTTCCGCACTCTTACAGTCCTTCCACCAGAGTAGTTCCATCCCGTCATATGGCTCTATTTCGCCCCGAGAGGCCCGTAGCATCTCATTCAATGGGTCGTCAATTGTGTGGACTTGAACATAGCGGAGTATGCTGAGAGCCTTCGCGTGCCGCCGTACCAGACGAGAATGCTTTTCACGCCAATATCTCTGACATTCTTCCAAAGTCAGGCTGGGCAACCGTCGAAAAACGTATACCAGCTTAACCATAGCAACTCCTCTCCTAATATGGTACGGGGTTTCGGCCCCGGTTTCGGGATAAATGGGGGCATCCTGTTTTTTGAAGCGGTCGACTAGACTTACCGTCGGGCGGAATGCTATTACAGAATTGAAATCGAGAACGAATTTATCTCAACGATCTTTGAACCTGTTATCTAAATTTGCCCGCCTATTTGAAAGCCTTCTGCAATTGCATCTCGGATACGCCTGGGCTGGACAGCATCGCCAATAACATGCACATTTTTAAACTTGTTCTTTAGCGCCGGGACCAGCTCCGAGTTCGATTTCGCGCCGGCCGCAAGCACGTAAGTGTCAGCCTTTAGGGTTCTTATCTCCCCTTCGGCGGTTTTAATTCTAGGTCCGTCCGGGCTCGAGCCTTCATAGGTGATGCCGATTAAAATCTCCACATTTTTTTTAGCAAGTTCATCCAGAAGCCTCATTTGTATTATGGTGCCCTCTTTACTGAGTACCTGGGGCAATATTTCAATTATAGTCACCTTTTTTCTCTGGTCGGCCAGGAAATTTGCAGTTTCGCAGCCGGTTCCATCACCTCCGATAATTACCACGTTGTCTCCTACAGTCGCTCTACCACTTAACACGTCGATGGCAGAGACAGTCTTGGCTCCATCCAGGCCAGGTATTTTGGGAGCTATCTGTTTTGCACCTGCAGCCCAAATCAATACATCTGGATTCATTTTGGCGATGTTTTCTGCTGTAGCTTCCTTCCCCAGCTCTACCTCGACGTCAAGCTTGTTTAGCTGGCTGTTGAAATAGTCAACGAGCAGGGATATTGCCTCTTTGTGTGGTGGCGCAGCACCGGCTACAAGCTGTCCCCCCAACTGGTTGCCTTTCTCAATCAGAGTGACGCTGTGTCCCCTGGTCTTAGCTACTCTAGCGGCTTCCATTCCCGCCGGGCCACCTCCCACAACCACAATATGTTTTTTTGAGCGGGCCGGTTTTATCTTATAGTCAGCCTCCCTGCCGGCACAAGGATTTACAGAACATTCAAGCTCTCCCTTATTTGAGCCATTCGGGTCAGTCATCGCTTGCACTATGGCTTGTATATTACCCTCGATGCACTGCCAGCAGCCAATACAGGGAACGATATCTTCAAGTCTCCCCTCAGCGGCTTTCATCGGTAGATATGGATCGGAAATCAATGCTCTTCCCATGGCTATCATATCAGCCATTCCTTCTCTCAAGGCCCACTCTCCCAACTCAGGATATATGTGCCCCACAGCTATTACCGGAATGTTTACATTTCTCTTTACTTCTGATGCACCGGTAAGATGGAATCCCGGCATGCCCGGGCAGAGGGTTGAAAATCTGACACCGTAGCCGTGGCCCGACACGTGCAGTGCATCAACTCCTGCTTCTTCGGCCCACTGCGCAACTTTAGCCGCTTGGATGTAATCGAGCGCTGGCTCAACGCCGTACTCAGCGCTGTCCATTCGGCACCAAAGTGGATAATCCGGCCCGACCGCCGCCCGACAAGCTCTAATCACTTCGAGAAGGAACCGCGCTCTATTTTCCAAGCTGCCTCCGTATCGGTCCTGGCGTTGATTGATGGATGGTGATAGGAATTGGGCTAATAAATGTTCGTGTGCTCCATGTACTTCGGTGCCATCGAATCCAGCCTTTTTCGCCCTTATCGCAGCTTTAGCGAATAATCCCACTAATTCTTCAATTTCAGCAATCGACATCTCCTTTACCGGTTCGCCTAAAGGGGAAAGCGATGCTGAGGGCCCCATCGGCTGATGGCTGGAAACTGACGAGTGTGTGACTCCACCTCCGTGTTCAAGCTGGATGGCTGCTCGCGCTCCCCCTTGCTTAATTCCAAGTGCTAATCTGGAGAGTCCTTCGAGATATTTGTCGTCGTCGATACTGGGTTGGCCTACACTCACTTTACCCCGCGGATAATCTATTGAGGTGCATTCTACGATAATAAGGCCAACGCCTCCCTTGGCTCGCTCCGCGTAGTAATCTATGAGCCTGGGAGTTGCATAGCCGTCTCGTGAGGCGAGGTTGGTATCCATAGCAGGCATAACTATGCGGTTTTTCACGGTCATGGTGCCAATTTTGACAGGTTCGAAAAGCTTCTTCAGCTTCATAGTCTTTCCTTTCTTAGGACGTTTTATGCTCGGCGAAGGTCTTTTGAGCAGTTGAGAGCGCACCTCTAGCCTTGGGCAGGCCACAGTAGAGGATTAGCTGGTTGATAGCCTCCATTATCTGCTCTTCAGTGACGCCAATGTTAAGCGCAGCCATGATATAACTCTGGAGCTCCTCCTCTTGCCCTAGAGCAGTCATTACTGCTACCTGGATCAAGCAGCGAGTCTTGAGGTCCAGCACCGGGCTGGCATAGTTGGTAAATGAGAACAGAGCAAGCTCCATGAACTTGGAGCTCGTTTGCTGGTTCGCCTGCTCCAATGCCTCAAAAAAGCTCTCTTTGGAGTTGAAAACTCCTTTGCCCCAGAGTTGCCAGGCGATATCTTTACCCTGCTTATAGCGGCCCTTTTCTGGCATGCTTTACCTCCTTCTAAAGTCGGAGCAACAAACAAAATCACAAAAGGTTAAACTTCGTCTTTAAATTAGAGATTACGTTAAAGGTGAAAATAGCCTCAAATCCCTCGGTCATGGCATTGATGATGCGGTGGGACTGAAACCCATGAGCGAAAGTCGTTCTCACAATAGATAATTAGCGCCCTTCTGCTACCATGCTCTGCAGTCTTTCAGTTTCCATGAGAACAAAGCCCTCAGTTAACCTGGCTATGCCCTGGTAAAAACTCTCCCTGGCGTGAGTAAGTGCTTCTTTGCAGAATCGAGGCACCCATTCCACAACGTGATTACGCAAAAATTCATATTCTTTTTTCCTGTAATCCGTTGCTTTGCTCCGGTCATCTGCCTGCCACGCCTCTGCCTCCTTGTCACAAAGAAAACGGAGGAAATCAAGCTCGATACCCACATAATCTGGCGGCTCATTGCCGTTTAGTTTGGGTTTGTAGCCAGAATCAGAGTACATCTCCTTGACCTGCATGGCGGCTTCGCCCATAACAGAATGCTCGCCCAGGTATACACATTCGTATGGCGGAGGCGGCCCATAACCACGCTTCAATCCCCTGAATAAGTGGGTTCGATCGACACCGAGGCGAGTTATCAACTCCTGGTTCACCTTGTCTACTTGCTTTTGAAACAATTCCAGCGCTTGCATACCCTGTTCTAACTCCTCTTGCTGTAGATTTGAAGCTGAGTAGTCGCCTATAGCAGAACTGATCAGGGCCCGGACATCTTGATGCAATACCATCTTCACGAAACCGGCATCTGGAAGCAGATTATAGACTGAGGCCAGCAGTTGATAAACACGGCTTCTAGCCTCGGCTAACTGACGCATATTATTGAAGGCAGGCTTGGGCATTGTTACATCCAATATGAAGGACAGGACAAAGAATTTTCTGATCGCTGGTTAAATCACTGGCGGGTGTATACCAGCCTTAAGCAAAGAGTATTTTAAAACAAAACTGCTACAGAGCTCTGAAACCCCAGCCACGGCCAGCCATCCTCTGGCTACCTCACCTATATACGCCGGAACTACTATTGAGAGCGGGATTATTATCCCCAGAACAATAACCCCGATCCAAAATACCAATGCCATTTCACGCCAAGTTAAATAGGCCACCGATTCTTTGGCTGCCACACTGGACATATAGCTGCCTACCAAGTAGGCGAAAATAAATATAACCATTGCTGTTACCATCACCAGCCCCATCGTCTCCAACCGATCGACATGTGTGATGACCGTAACAGTGTTAATGGAATGCGATGCCTCAACAAGAGCTGCACCGCTTGCAAGGGCGGCTCCGGCAAAGATGATGGGAACCAATGGATTACTCCAGAACGGGATACCCGGAGAGGCTGCTAATGCAAAACCAGCATAGATTACAAG
>DAOUMT010000138.1:0-6752 GCA_034409195.1 Dehalococcoidia bacterium | reverse complement strand
GGGAAGCACGGAGCCTCCGGGGAAGCCGAAGATAACCTCTACCCCTTCCTTCACCAGGCTTTCACATAGAATTTGGGCACCTGTACGTTTCATGGCGGGCTCCTATTTGAATACTGCCCCAGTCGATGCCGAGGTCACCTTTTCTATATACCTTCTTAGATATCCAGTCTTTATCTTGGGCTGGAATTTGGGCACCTGGGAAAGGCGCTGAGCGATCTGTTTCTCGCTGAGCTCCACATCTATTCTATTATGCGGAATATCAATCTTTATACGGTCCCCATCCCTCAAGGCGGCAATTGGGCCTCTCTCCGCCGCTTCAGGTGAGACGTGGCCGATAGCAGCGCCTCTGGTAGCTCCTGAGAAGCGGCCGTCGGTTATCAGCGCCACCTCCTTGTCCAGCCCCATACCTGCAATGAGCGAGGTGGGGGTAAGCATCTCTGGCATGCCCGGACCGCCTTTGGGACCTTCGTAGCGTATGACTATTACGTCACCTGCACTTATCAGCCGGGCCATTATCGCCTTGGTTGCTTCATCCTCCGAGTTAAACACCCTTGCAGGACCGCGGTGCACCATCATCTCGGGGACTACAGCAGCGCTCTTCACCACCGCGCCCTTAGGCGCCAGGTTGCCGAAAAGAATGCTCAGTCCGCCTCTGGGAGAGTAAGGGTTCGACAGAGGCCGTATCACCTTATTGTCCTTTACCTTCGCGCCAGCTATAGCTTTACCCAGCGTTTTGGCCGACACTGTCTGTGCCTCCAGGTTCAACTGCTTCCTGACCTGGTTCATCAGCGCGGGTATACCTCCGGCCAAATCGAGGTCTTCAAGATGATACTCACCCGATGGCCTTATCTTCGAAAGATGTGGGGTGCTCCGGCTTATCTTATCTATTGCTTTCAACGAGAAGTCAACCTCTGCCTCGTGCGCCAGCGCCATAAGGTGCAGCACGGAGTTGGTGCTGCCGCCCAGAGCCATATCTACCACGAAGGCGTTATGGATAGAGTCCTTCGTAATGATGTCGAGCGGACAGATTCCCTTTGCCAGTAGCTCCATGACCTTTCTGCCTACCTCTTTAGCCAGGTGTATCCTTCTGGCATCGACCGCAGGGATGGTGCCGTTGCCGGGAAGCGCCATGCCCAGCGCCTCGGTGAGGCAGTTCATGGTGTTGGCGGTGAACATACCGGAGCAACTGCCGCATCCGGGGCAGGCCCGTTCCTCGATTTCCTCCAGCTCAGCCAGGGTCATATCTCCTGTAGTTACCTTGCCCACCGCTTCGAAGACGCTGTTCAGGTCGATAATGTTTTTGTTACCGAGATGTCCTGCCAGCATGGGGCCGCCGCTGACAAAGATGGAGGGGAGGTTAAGTCTCACCGCAGCCATCAGCATACCGGGGATTATCTTGTCGCAATTTGGAATAAACACCAGGGCATCGAAGCCGTGAGCCTGCACCATAATCTCGATGGAATCTGCGATAAGCTCGCGGCTGGGGAGGCTGTATCTCATGCCGATATGCCCCATAGCTATGCCGTCGCAGACGCCGATAGTGTCGAACTCCAGCGGAGTCCCACCTGCGCTGTATACGCCTGCCTTCACGGCCTCAGCGATATTTCTCAGGTGAATATGGCCGGGGATGACCTCATTGAAGCTGTTCACAATGCCTACCAGCGGCTGCTCCATCTCCTTCGAGGTCAACCCCAGGGCGCGGAACAGCGTTCGGTGTGGAGCGCGTTCGACACCTTGCTTTACCATGTCGCTTCTCATTTAGTCCCCCAGTATTTAATAACTAAAAACCGCCCCTCGGGGCGAACGCCAGTCCTATTTAGGACTATTAAGGTATTAAATCATAGGATACTACAAGTGTCAAGGAGAATGCAAACTGATGATGCGGCTTCGCGGAAATATTGCGATACGACAACGTTTTGTGGGATGTGTAAGGGCGGGTTGGAAACTCGCCACTACGGAAATCACGCTCTATTTGCGGTTTTTTTTGCCTTTTTTCGAAGCTAGCACTTTCTGCATGGTGCTGCCTATCTCCGCTGGATTTTTGGTCACGTTAACCCCTGCCGCAGCAAGGGCATCCATCTTGTCCTGTGCTCTGCCTGAAGCTCCCGTGATAATGGCTCCGGCATGGCCCATGCGCCTGCCCGGAGGTGCGCTGGCTCCGGCGATAAAGGCGACCACGGGCTTGGTCATTTTGTTCTTGATGAATTCAGCCGCTCTCTGCTCCTGATTGCCGCCTATCTCTCCGATGAGCACTATTGCCTCGGTATCAGGGTCTTTCTGAAATAGCTCTAGCGCGTCTACAAAGACTGTGCCGATGATGGGGTCGCCGCCCAGGCCGATACATGTCGTCTGCCCGATGCCGAGGTCAGTCAATTGTTTCACTGCCTCATAAGTAAGGGTTCCGCTCCTTGATATGACGCCGACATTCCCCTTGAGAAAGATATCGCCGCTCATGATGCCTGCCTTGCACTTCCCTGCGGAAAGCAGGCCGGGGCAGTTCGGGCCGATGAGGCGGGTCCCTTTTTGCTTCAGATAGTTGCTGACCATGACCATATCCAGCGTGGGGATGCCCTCTGTTATGCACACGACGAGCGGTATTCCGGCGTCGGCAGCCTCCAGTATGGCGTCTGCTGCGAAAGCAGCCGGGACGAAAATGATGCTGGCATTGGCCTTTGTCTCGGACACCGCTCTCTCCACGGTGTTGAACACCGGCACCTCGTCCATCTTGGTGCCGCCCTTGCCGGGGGTGACGCCTGCTACTACCTTGGTGCCATATTCGATGCAGCGGCGTGCGTGGAAGCTTCCCTCGCCGCCGGTGATGCCCTGCACTAAAAGTCTGGTCTTTTCATCAATCAGAATGCTCACGACAACACCTCGTTAGGATTTACTCGCTGCCGCTACTGCCTTCTGGGCAGCTTCACGGAAGCTATTGGCTCTGATAAGCTTCAAGCCTGACCCGTCCAGTATTTTTTTACCCTGAGCAACGTTAGTGCCCACTAATCTAACTACAACTGGCACCTTTATTTCCATTTTCTGGTGGGCAGCAACAATACCCTGTGCCATCACATCGGTCCTGGCCATGCCGCCGAAGATATTTATCAACATCGCCTTGACGTCCGGGTCTGAGTTGATAATCCCTATTGCCCGGACTACGCGCTCGGAATCATTGATGGTGCCGATATCGAGGAAGTTCGCTGCGTTTCCGCCTTCCTGCCTCAACAGGTCCAGCACAGCCATGGCGAGTCCGGCGCCGTTTACCAGGCAGCCAATGCTGCCATCCAGCTTGACATAGTTCTCGATGCCTTTGCTCTTGGCCTCCACCTCGAGGGGGTCTTCCTGGGCAATGTCGCGCAGAGCCTCGACCGCCTTCTGGCGGTATAGCGCGTTATCGTCAAAGTTCAGCTTGGCATCCGCTGCCAGCACCCTGCCGTCGGCGGTGACCACCAGCGGATTTATCTCGGCGAGCGAGCAGTCTTTAGCCAAAAACAGCTTGTACAGGTTGGCTATGAGCTCTGAGCCGGACTTCAACTGCTCCGACGCCAGGTTCAGTCCATAGGCCAGACCGCGTGCAAGGTAAGTGCGTACGCCCACCCCGGGAGATACATAAGCCTTCAGAATCTTCTCGGGAGTTGTACGGGCTACCTCCTCGGTGTCCATGCCGCCAGCCTCGCTGGCCATGATAACGGGCAGGCCAGCGACACCGTCGATAACTATACTCAAATATAGCTCGCGTTTGATGTCTATGGCTTCCTCGACGAGGACAGCGTTCACTGGCACACCCTGAGGGCCGGTCTGGTGAGTGACCAGCCTGCTGCCGAGCAGCTTCTGAGCGGCTTGCTCCGCCTCGTCCGGCGAGGAGACGACCTTGATGCCGCCAGCCTTGCCGCGTCCTCCGGCGTGTACCTGTGCCTTGACTACCACCTTGCCGCCGATGTCGGAGGCTATTTTCTTTGCTTCAGCGGTGGTTTTGGCCACGCTGCCACGTGGGACAGGCACGCCGAACTCGGCCATGAGCTGCTTTGCCTGGTATTCATGGGCTTTCATACAATAGCTCTCCTTCGGGTTATTCGAGAATTCCATAAGTCAGAGGATTTCGTGGGGCAATGAATGCCGGGGCTCTGTATCGAATGAAGGTGCTTGCTAGATTGAGAAGATATTTCAGGACAGAGTTTATCGAAGCAAACAGACACGCCGATATATTAGCACATGCCGTGGCCAGGCGCAATTGAACCGATGGTCAGTAGAGCGGGTTGGGAAACCCGCCCTACAGCTAGAGGGATGGGTAATATCCTTGACTATAAGCAGAATTGAATGCTACAATGGCTCTCGCTTGAAAGGCCGGGAAACTGCCCGTTGTGGTGGGCGTAGCCGAGCGGTTTAAGGCGCCAGGTTGTGGCCCTGGAGAACGAGGGTTCGAATCCCTCCGCTCACCCCATTCCACAATCACCAAAACCCTCGATATTTGCGCCCAAGTAACGCACGGGATGCAATAAAGAGGCAGTGCTACGTTTTGAGGAAGCCTCAGAAAGGCTGAAACTGAGAATCAGAGGTCAGCTGTGGATACATCAATCAAGCAGACAGTTGATGCTCTTCTATTACAGGGGGACAGCAATGGGCTGCTCCGTTTGTGTCAAACAGATGAGCGTTACTGGCGTGTCTTGCGACTATACCTTTATGAAACTGACGAAAACCTGCGCTGGCCGGCGATTGAAGCAATTGCAGAGTTGATGGGATGGTGGTGGCATGAGGGCAGCACAGAGAAGGTGCATGAATTTATTAGAAGACTATTGTGGCTGCTGAATGACGAATCCGGGGGTATTGGTTGGAGTGCACCTGAGGCTATTGCTGAGATGTGCGTGCGTACACCCGAATTGCTGGAACCGCATGGCCACATGATGATTTCGTACGTCTTGAAGGGACAGGGCCTACTTAATGGCGGCTTGTGGGCGATAGGGCGGCTGGGCAAACAAATTAAGGAGATACTTTGCACATACCAGGACGAAGTTCTGGCCGCTTTCGATAGCGATGAACCTGAGACTTTAGCACTTGCAGCCTGGGCGATGGGAGAATCGGACTTTGCCCCGGCTCTACCGCATCTAGCCAGGCTGAGAGACAGGAAAGAATTAGTACGTATTTTCATGGATGGTCATTTTCAGGAAAAGCATCTGGGGAACTGGGCGAATGAGGCCGTCGCTAAAATTTGCCGATAAAGTCATCTCTGTGGAGACATGAAGAGGGGGCGGTATCAAATCGTCCCCTCTTCATCTGCTGACATATGGTGAGGTGGGACCACTTATGGTGCTGGTACAGTGTAGTTCAAGGGTGTGGCGCAGAACACATCCTGCGGAGGTCCGTAGTTGATGACATCGACATGGTCAGTACGTGTTCCATTGCCGAACGGGGCAGCTTGCAGGGTAGATACAGGAACCCAGATATCTCCGGAGTTGCCTCGTCCCAGCTCATTAGTTGTCAGGTTTCCGATCTCTATATAACCTGTAGCCAGAGCGTGGGTTGGCCCTGCAACCAAGAAGATTTGGTAGGTAGTATTGGCAGCACCGTCTTTCATCACAAAGACTATTCTGAGATTGCCTTCATCGTCCTGGTTGTAATTACAGAATCCCGCTGCCGGTCCCAACATATCTAAGGTTCCGTTGCCGGCGGAATCATGTATCACTTCGAGCTTGGTGTTCGCAGTAGCGAAGACAGGCGCGGCAACCAGTATTGACAGCGCAATAACCAATAAAGCTGCTATCACGACCTTTTTCATTTCCTCACCTCCTTTCAAATTTGATGTATACTGGGTTCATAACCGGGCGCTCTCACACTGACTTAATGTTCTAGCTATCACCTCCTTCTTGAAAATTTGCCAATAGAGTGTATGGCTCGTTTCCCATATTAAGGAGTGGCTCGCCACTGCCACAATCGCCCAATCGTCTAATTTATCCTTGGAAAAGAAAACAAATAGTGTTAGGTACAAACTATTTGCGTACTGAGTAAGGGTATGAGTCAGGGTAACAGGAACTACACCATGCTTAGTAAATGCTCTCAAGTTCGATTTCCGGACTCAAGGCACAAGAATATTGTTAATGGAAGCATCCGGCTTCAAAAAGAAGCTGTTGTAGCTCGGCTCCTGATCTGCCAACGCCAATATGAGAAACTACTTGCCCCAGATCACAGATAACTTATGTGGTGGCAAGGTTACGATTGTAGAAGTGATTAAGAATAGAAAGGATAAAATCGTTAACCAAAAAGATAATGAGGCCATCCGAGAGGTCTTGGTTGAAATGAGGAATCTATTATATCCACAACGTGTGAAGTAAAATTGATATGCTAACGGCAGCAGGAATAGCCGACCACATTTGGAGTATTGAAGAAATTGTGAAGCTGTTAGAAAGAAAATGGGGATTATTGTAGGCCCAGACTTACCTTAATGGCTGCATCAACTTCGAGCATCTTTTCTTTGCTCAACCACCCAAGTTTACGGACCAGGCGCGATTTATCTATAGTCATTATCACTGCCAGGTTGGCAGCGCAGTCTTCAGGTAATCCACTTTCTTTCCTCGTGATACGGACAAGGAATGGATATGGCTTCACCGGCGCTGTACTACAAGCTGCAACGATTGTCGTCGGACTAGTCTTATTCCCGGTATCATTCTGAATTATTAAAGCTGGCCTTATCCCTGACTGCTCACTACCCCTGGCTGGATTCCAATTTACCGAATATAATTCGCCACGCTGAACTATGATTGGCA
>DAOUMT010000137.1:0-16625 GCA_034409195.1 Dehalococcoidia bacterium | reverse complement strand
AGGCTTGCGTGCAGATATTTTTTGTGCGCAGCGGCAAGCTCATCGGTAGAGAGAATTTTATACTGGAAGGGACTCAGGACGAGGAGCCGGGCTATATCATGGCCAGCTTCATTCAGTTGTTCTACGGTTCCGCTCCGCATATCCCCCCCACGATACTTTTGCAGACTGAGCCGGAGGACATAGAATCCCTTAGCTCCTGGCTTGAGAGCCTGCGGGCGGGCAAGGTGAGTCTCGGGGTCCCCAAACGTGGCCAGAAGAAGAAGCTGGTAGATATGGTTACGGAGAACGCCGGGCAGGCACTGGCACAGCTCAAGGCGAAGTGGCTGGCTGATACTGGCAAAACAGCCACTGCACTCAAGGAACTCCAGGAAAGGCTTAACCTCCCCAGGCTGCCCAACAGGGTGGAATGCTACGACATATCGGATATCCGGGGCACTTCCGCTGTAGGCAGTATGGTGGTCTTCGAGAACGGGCGTCCCAAGCCATCAGCCTACCGGCGCTTCAAGATAAAAACGGTGACAAGCATAGATGACTACGCCATGATGCAGGAGGTGCTCAGGCGTCGCTTCAAACGGGTCAAGGCGGAAGATGCTTCTTCTTGGGCCGTAATACCTGACCTGGTGCTAATAGACGGCGGCAGGGGGCATCTGACCTCTGTGCAAGAGGTGATGCAAGAGCTTGAGATAGATTCTATCCCTCTGGCCGCACTGGCTAAAGAGAACGAGGAAATCTTCCTGCCCGATGTAGCCGAATCGCTTGTACTGCCACGCGATTCCCAGGCACTCTACCTGTTGCAGCGTATTCGCGACGAGGCGCACCGCTTCGCCCTGTCGTATCACCTGCATGTACGGAAGAAGGCTGCTTTAAGATCCGAGTGGTCGGTGCCCGGCATCGGCCCCAAGCGCAAACACGCCCTGCTCAAAAAGTTCGGCTCTGTCAGAGGAATCAAGGAAGCCTCGGTCGAGGACCTTATATCAGTCCCGGGAATGACAAAGCAGTTGGCGGAGAGGGTAAAGGAAGGGGTGTAGTTAGGGATTGAGGATAATATTTTAGGGCTTTACCAGTATCTTGCCGCCCTCGCCGCTGGTCGCTTTCTCGAAGGCTTCATTGATTCTGTTCAGGGGCAAGATATCTGTTATCAAGGGTGCCACATCGATCTTCTTTCCCGCTATCAGGTTCAGCGCAATGCCGTACTCGGCGGGGTTAAAAAGCATAGAGCCCTTGATGGTCAGCTCCCTGAGCGCAATGCTGCCTACTATAATCTCAGCCAGGTTCATGCAGACTCCCACAATCATAATTGTTCCGCCTTTTCTGGTCATGGTCATGGCCTGCATCGTCGGTGCAACAGCCCCTGCGCATTCGAATACCAAATCAGGTCCTCTGCCGCCGGTCAACTCGAGGATTCTGACAGCGGGATCGACTTTCTTGGCATTAATGACTTCATCCACCGCACCTTTAGCCAGCTTGATTCTGGACTTGCTTGTCTCTGAAGCGTAGACAGCCCTTGCTCCCGATATTTTGGCCAGCCGGGCCACAAGCTGCCCTATAGGGCCGAAACCGAGTACAGCGACTACATCTCCTGTGCGTATCCCGGACAGGCGGACGGCGTGCAGTGCCACCGCCGCGGGCTCAGCCAAAGCTGCCTCCTCATAGCTCAGGCCCGGAGGCAGTTTGTGAAGCTGCTGGTATTTGGTCTTGGTATAGGTGGCGAAGCCTCCTGCACTCGCTCCCCACCTCTCCAAAAACGTCTCGCAGAGCCCCATGTCTCCCTGTACGCAATAGTAACACTCGTTGCAGGAGCAGGCCGATTCGGCTGTCACCTTATCGCCTGCTTTCCAGCCTTTCACTTCTGAGCCCACTGCCACAATATCTCCCGCGTATTCGTGGCCGTATCGTCCGGGCATCCCCAGAATATATGTATGCAGATCGGAGCCGCATATCCCGCAGCATCGCACCTTTATCAGGACTTCATCTTTATCCAGTACCGGCCTAGGTGCTCTTATTATGGCGAATTTCCTCTCACCTACCACTACGGCTTCTCGCATCTCAATACCTCATTCCCTTTTTGGGCAGACACATTGGTCTGCCCCTACGGATTTGGGTAGGTCGGAGCACCTGCTCCGACCTGTACATGACTGGAGCAGATGCTCCAGTCTACCCGTATTATAAAGCCCCCTTATTTGCGGAACTTGGCGATATCCTTATCTACTTCCCCGATTCCGAGCTTTACCAGCGTCTCCCTGATGGGGATGCCGTTACTGTCCCATCCTCTAAGTTGATAATACTGATCTATGATTTTGTCAGGCGTCCTTATCACCTCCCCATCGCGCACTCCACCCTTCAAGGGTTCAGTGAGAAACCGCCTGGGTAGCTTGTCGTCCTTCCTGCTGAAGCCCTCGCGAACGTTGAAGCATCGCTCCAGATTATATACCCTCTCCCCCACAAAGAACTGATAATCTACGCTGGCAAACTCCGGCACACCGGTGGCTGCTGCCAAAAGCTTTCCTATAAGCTCATGGTCGTACAACTGCAAGTGGTGGCTGGGGAAGATGCAGGCCACGGACAGCTCCAGTGCGGCTGTCGAATCATGGTTCCATTTAATAACGTCCCCTTGCCCCTCGTCCTGGGTCGGGTCCAGAAGCCGCGGCTTGGGGTCACCGATCTCTTGCTGAGGCCAGCCGAAGTTGTGGTTTGCCCCCATATTGCTCAAGGCCCAGTTCAAGCCCATGGCTTTTCTGGCGCGCGGGTCGTATCCCGGCGTCTCCAGTCCCTTGACGTGCATGGCGTACTGCTCAGCGCCTTTACCGATGCGCTTAGAAGCCCTCTTCACGCCCTCAGCAAGGATGTCGCCCAGCCCCTCACGGGCGGCAATCTTTTTAACGAGTGTTATCATGGGCTCTGGGTCTCCATATTTCAGCACCAGGCCGTCCGTATCCTTCGTGGTCAGGATGCCTTTCTCGAAAAGCTCATAGGCGAAGCCGATGCTGTTGCCGGTGCTTATCACGTCCAGCCCCTGCTCAGCGCAGATGTGGTTACAGACAAGCGTGGCATTGGTATCGGTGCATCCGGTAGGTCCGCTGAAGACCCAGGCTCCTTCGAACTGCGGCCCCTCTACAGTAAGACCCTTGTAGGGGCCATCGGGTACTTGCCTTATCTTTCCGCATTTAAGTGAGCAGGCATAGCAGCCCACATGGTCTATGGTAATCTTGGAGAAGGGCCACATGCCAATGTTCTCAGGCCAGTTCGGCAGCTCTCCGTAACGCCAGTTCTTCATGGGAATAGAGCCAAAAACAGGATAGAAGTAGTCCAATCCCTGTACAGTGCCGTATTCCTTGAATACGCCGTAGCCCAGCCCCGCCTTCATCGCCTTCACCTGCTCCTGCACCAGCTTCTTGAACTCAGCAGGATTTGCGATGTCTTCCTTCCTGTCGGCCACTATTACTACAGCCTTGAGGTTCTTGGATGCCATCACAGTGCCGGTGCCGCCTCGTCCGGCGGCGCGTTCCCCGCTGATGATAGGGCCAAAACGCACCAGCTTCTCCGCCGCAGGACCCACGCAGACCATACGCGCCTTTGGGCCATGTACTTTCTTCAAATATTCTTGAGTTTCGCTGGTGGTCTTGCCCCAGATAGGAGCTGCGTCCATGATTTCGTACTTGCCGTCTTTGATGAAAAGGTAGGAAGGTTTGGCCGCCTTGCCCTCGATAATCATGAGCTCGAAGCCTGCCCATTTCAGCCAGGCTCCGAAATCGCCCCCGCCCACACTGCGAGTATAGGTGTTGCTAAGCGGGCTCTTGGTAACGGCTATCCATTTCGAGAACGCCTGCGCGCTCGTTCCCGCCAGCGGTCCTACTGTGAGAAACAGCTTGTTCTGGGGGCCCAGCGGGTCTATATTTGGCTTGACCTCATCGTAGAGATACCTGGCACAGAAGCCTCGCGCCCCTACGAAGTCATTTTGTACCTTTTGGGGGATATCCTCTTCTTTGATGGTACCTTTGGAAAGATTGACCCGTAGTAGTTTGCGCATCCTGCCTCCTTTCAGCAGTTGGCTTTAGAGGACTTTATACGCCTATTTTACCATTTAACGGCTCTTGCTACATTTAAGGCACACTTAAAGAAAGTGTGAAGAACGTTGAACGCAAGCCACATTCTCTGTCACAGGTCATCGTAACGGGGAACGGTCTGTGCAGGATTATGCAATATGGACAGCGCTCTGTCAATCTTGAGAATTAACACGGCGCCGTTGCGCCGACATCGTAGGGGCAATTCATGAATTGCCCCTACCTCAGTGGCATTGCATCCGTTGCCCTATAGACCTATAATTGCCGTCGGGAGGACGTACAAGATGAATGCCACAAAGATTCGCCTGCCCGAGCTTGCCTGGTACGGCAATACTGAGCTTGAAATCGAATTCCCTGCGTCATGGGACGTCTCAGTTTGCTATATGAAGGGACACCGGCGGCGGGCTCTGAGCGAGAAAGGCTACCGCGAGGCATTCGCCCACCCCATAGGCACGAAGCCAATAAGACAGTTCGCCAGGGGCAAAAAAGAGGTCGCCATACTTTTCGACGATATGTCGAGGCCCACTAGGGTAGCCGAAGTCGTCCCCTATGTGCTTGAGGAGCTAAAAGCGGCCGGAGTGAAGGACCAGAATATAAGGTTCATCGCCGCGGTGGGAGCACACGGTGCGCTCACCCGCATCGATTTTGCCAAGAAGCTGGGCGAGGCCGTGCTCAGCAGATTTCCAGTCTACAACCATAACCCCTATGAGAATTGCACCTATTTAGGGGAGACGAGCCATGGCACACCGGTCGCAGTCAATGCTGAGGTACTGAGTTGCGACCTCAAAATAGGCATCGGCTGTCTGATTCCCCATCCTCTCACCGGCTTCGGAGGTGGGAGCAAAATTATCCTCCCCGGTGTGGCCTCTATCGATACTATGGCTGCTCACCACCGCGATTTGATAACAAAGCTTCTCACCCAGGGCACTGATCCGGGGATAGGTGTTGCTACGTTCGAGGGCAATTTGATGCGTCGCGATATAGACGAAGCTGCCAGAATGGCGGGACTTGATGTTAAAATCGACACTGTTTTAAACGGACGGGGGCAAACCACAGCCGTCTTCGTCGGCGATCCCATCGCTGCTTACGCCGAAGGCGTGAAACTTGCCAGAAAGGTCTACGCCACAACACCTTCAGAAACGCCGGATATCGTCGTCCTGAACACATACTGCAAAGCCAACGAGGCTGTCCTGGCTATCCCTCTGCTGGGGGGCTTGCTTCGGGGAAAGCAGGGCGATTTAGTATTGATTGCCAATGCACCGGAGGGTCAGGTACCGCATTATCTGGTGAGGAGCTTTGGGAAGAATCTGGGTGGCCGGCTCTGGGGTCGACCCACGGGCCCACTCCAGGATATCAACAAATTTATCGTACTTACCCCTTATATCGATATAGCAGGCGCTGACTGGCTGGCTGCCCCTGAGTACATTGTTTGGGCCAAAACATGGCCTGAGGCTCTGGAAAGGCTAGGCAAAGACCACGGCAAGAGGACTGAAGTCAAAGTGGCCGTGGTACCTGACGGCACCATGCAGTATTTCACATAGGTGGTTTGCCACCGTGAGCAGGTATTACGACTCGCGATTGCTACGGCCTCGAATCATACCTGTTTCTCTAAATCTTTTCTAGCTTCATTCTCGCGTCCCAGCATGGATAGTGCGATCCCGCGGTTGAGATAAGCTTTAGCATATTTGGGATTGAGACGAATCGCTTTGCTATAGTTCAAAATAGCGCCCTCCAGCTTGCCCTGCTCATGCAGTGCCCAGCCGATGCTGTGATAGATATCTGCGATGAGCTCGGAATCCCCCCATAGGACCCTTCCGGGGCTATCGAGGTGGTCCTTGAAGTCGAACCCGAGGGGGAAAATGTTATCTACGTCTATGGTGATATCTCCCCTGACGAGGGTAGAAAAAACGTGCGATAGCCTGCCGTGGGCTTCTTCGAGATAAACTGCTTTCACATCGAGGCCGCATCTTTGTGCCAGCGCGTTGTAGAGAACGGTTAGCCCCAGGCAGTTCCCTACCTGTTCCACATTGGGGGCTAGCTGCGCATCTAGTACATCTTGCAGTCTGAAATTGCCCTGATACTGATACCTGTTAGGTTTACTGGCCCAAAGCCAGTCGAAAATGGCCTGGGCTTTTTTCAGCTTGCTTCCCGTGTGAATTTCAGATGCTGCCTGCTGGAACAGCGTATTTAATTTAGCCAGATAGCTGTCGAGTTCGGCACTGTTTTTGACCCCTGATGCTATCAGCGCGCCCCAAGCCAGGTCCGGCTGAGCGGCGCTGAAGAGGTCTTTCTCCAGGCTACTCGATTTAAGTCTCACGCCCTCAGTTTAACACAGGCGTGGAGGTGTCGAAAGTGAGGATTTTACTTTCTGGCGTGAGTTGCTTCCAAAGAGCCGTCCACTATAGGAATAGTGACGGGTTTCTTGAAACCTAATTCCCGGAGAAGCCGGTGCCTCGCTGCAGTGGAAATGTGCTCGCTGCACCATGTCGATTCGTGGTACTGATCGAGTATGCCCTCTGTGTACACCGGCTTTCGAAAATCACGCAGTTTTCCCGGATAGGCGAAGTCAAAGATTAATATCTCTCCGGAATCACTCAGGGCCTGATAGCAATTCGCTATTGTATTACGTTTCGCATGACTTTGTATTTCGTGGAGGACGAGTGACATGTTCACTAAATCAAACTCTTTATTGTAACCTATAGAGTCAGCGTTGGCCGGAACAACGGACACCCTGCCTTCGACGCCGTTCTCTTTGATAGACCTCTGCGCATCTGCCACTGCAAACTTGTCTATCTCGATGCCAACGAATCTGGAATTCGAAAAAGCTTTAGCCAGTTGGATTATGAGGGAGCCTGAACCACATCCCACATCCAAGACCTTTATCCCTGTCTCTAACCTCTCTTTCAACTCTGGAATCGAAGGAATTATGAGAAATATGTAGGCTGGAGGTATGCCTTGATTGCTCATGGCTTTCTGCGCTGTCGAGAACTCCGGCCCATCGGATTGGCAAAAGTGAATCTCTCCGCTCTTGAAATATTCAGGGTGTCTCCTCAATTGGTCGACAGTATATGAAGTCCTCATCTGTATTTCATGTCCTAGGTAGTAAGGACTTTCGGTATCTGCTAGCAGGGTTCCCATATGCGGGGCGAGTTTGAATCTTCCGTCTTTGTCGTAATCAAGGATTTCCATGTGATAGGCAGTCTGGCACCAGATGTTGACATACGGCTCATGCAGATTCAACTGGCTGGCGAGGTCACCAGGGCTGAGGCCAACATCGGAGGTATTGAGCTTCTCGAACAGGCCGAGCGCAATCCCTGTCTTTAACAGGTGGAAAGCATACAGGCCCTTTTTATAGTCTCGCAGTCTTGCCCTCTGGTCGTACAAATTAATTTCTGCCATGATATCCCTCCCGTTACCTTGCCTCTATGCCAAAACAAATTACCGACTCAGGTGCGGGCTTTGTGTCTTGGAGAATACTACCGGCGCAGCATGAATGTCAACAATTTAACTCAGGGGTACTAGCCCCTACGGATTTGGGCACAGCACGCTGCACCTTACATATGTAATATTTACTTTACAGGATTACCTTAGCCTCATTTTAGGGTATTGAACCCCCTGATATAATAGTTAGGCTGAGGATTTTTTTTTGATTAATATCGGCAAGAATATCGAGGTATATCTGCCACCTGAGATCCTGGCGCTGGTGAAAGCAGCCGGTGAGATCTCTGTGTCTAAAGGGCAAAGGGCGTACCTTGTCGGCGGAGTGGTGCGCGACCTTTTTTTGAAGCGTCGCAATCTGGACCTCGATCTGGTGGTGGAAGGAGATGCTCTGCCGCTGGCCCGCCAGCTGGCCAAAGGCAGGGACGGCAAATTAGTAACTCATCCCCGTTTCGGAACTGCAACCTTCCAATATGGAGCCTACAGCATTGACCTGGTAACTGCAAGGTCAGAAACCTACGCCGAGCCCGGTGCCTTGCCCACCGTGAAACCGGGAAGTATCCAGGATGACCTGTTCAGACGCGATTTCTCTATTAACGCTATGGCTGTCAGTATAGACCCTGCCCGGTTCGGAGATTTAGTCGATCCATACGGTGGGAAAAGCGACCTCGATCGCCACCTCATCAGGGTGCTGCACCAGAGAAGTTTTAAAGACGACCCCACGGGCGTCTGGCGCGCTCTCAGGTATGAGCAGCGACTCGGTTTCAGGCTGGAGTTTGACACCACGACCCAGTTACGGCGCGATGCAACTATAATGGAAAGGATCAGCGGTGACCGGCTGCGGCATGAGCTGGAACGCATTCTGGAAGAAGAATATCCCGAGAAGGTCTTCTATCGGGCTGAGAGGCTGGGTGTGCTCCGGTATCTGCATCTGGCGCTGGAGGGCAACGGCTGGCTGGGCGAGCATTTTGACATGGCTCGCGAGGCGAGCGGCAACTCTAAGCCGGGTAAAAACCTTTATCTGGCTCTGCTGGTCTGGCGTATTGATGGCGAAGCGCTTAAAAATTTCATAGAGCGTTTAAAGTTTGGAGGGGATGCAGTGCGGGTGCTGCGAGATATACCCCTGTTAAAACAAGCTATTCCCGCCCTGGCGGCATCTGAGCTCACGCCCAGCGGCGTCTATCACATACTTGAGCATCATCGCCCTGAAACCATACTGGCTGCGGCTCTGGTTACTGATTCTGCACTGGTCAAACAAAGGCTTGAGCTTTACCTCTCCAGCTTGAGATTTGTGGAGCTATCGCTCAACGGCGATAACCTGAGAAGAATGGGCGTTCCTGCGGGCAAGAAGATGGGGGCGATGCTGAAAGCACTAAAGGAAGCAAAGCTCGATGGGAAGGTGACAACCAGAGAGGACGAGAGAAAACTGGTGCGCAGTTGGCTTAAAAAAGGGAAACGCTGAAGGGCTAGTATGGCAGAAATTTGCAGTGTTTGCAGCAAACCTCTGGACAAGACGCATGCCGTCACCTGCATTGGCTGCGGTAGGGAAATCCATTTTCCCTCGGAGGAAAGTGCCGAGGATAGCTGCGGCTTTATAGTGACTCAGTGGAATGTTTGCGGCCTGGCTTTTATCTGTAAACTTTGTTCGAACCAGCAGCCTTTTGGGAACACGAAGACTTCTTGTTAGCCTTATATGTCTCTCTAGTTCGCCTTGGCTCCCACCATCTGCCCTTTCCTGTATCTCATAATGAGCGCAATCATGGATATTGACTGTACCGTACCTGCGGCGTTGCCGACTGTAAATACGAGGTCGTGTCTCCACACGCTGTAAATGAGATAGCAAAGCAGGGCTGTCGCCAGGATGAACCACGAGGGTAGAGCTAGACCACTAACATCGCGATTTCTGAGGATTTTGAAGATCTGCGGTATATAAAAAATCTGGGTCAAGGCAAAACCAGCCCAGCCAACTATTTCCATCTCTTGCTCCTTCCTTTTCGCTGAGGCTGCCAGCCCGAAGCCATCCGCTCCAGAAGAGCAGCCACATGCTTTGTACCCAGTATGAAATCGGCGAGCCTGATATTCTCGTCGGGGGCATGTGCCCTGGAGCCAAGGTAGTCCACTCCGATGCCGGCGGTGGGGAGACCGAGCGTATCGGTGAAATAGTACATGGGGCCGCTGCCGGACATGGAGGGAACTATCACCGGATTGGCGCCAAAGACCTCTTTGGCTGAGGACGCAACAATATTAGCGAAAGGGGAGTCCAGCGGGGTCCGGGCCGGATTTTCCCCTTCTGTCGTGGGAGCGATGGTGATATCTGAGAGGCCGTGGCTGTCGAGATGTTTCCTCAGTTTGGAAAGGATTTCTTCGGCTCGCTGGTCAGGTACGAGGCGAAAATCGAGCTTGGCTCGTGCAACGCAGGGCAGTACTGTTTTGGAGCCGGGGCCTGTGTAACCGGAGTCGAGACCGCAGATATTACAGATAGGTTCGAGAATGTGGCGGGACTTGTATTCGAACCCGGTAACCCCTTTGATAAATTTCTTTAACCCGAGACTTTGCTTTGTTTCCCGGTCATCCCGCGGGATAGCTCTAATAGCTTTGATCTCCTGCTGGGTAGGTGGTCTGACGTTGTCATAGAAACCGGCGATTTGGATATTCTCGTCCATATCTTTGATGGAGCTAAGAGCCCATACCAGACGCCAGGCCGGGTTTGGCACTACTGTGCCCATCGAGGAATGGACGTCTTGTGAGGCTCCATAAGCCTCGAGTTGCACGTACAGTATGCCCTTAAGGCCGAGGGTGATGATGGGCTGGTCTTTCCAGTTGACGCCGCCGCATTCCCAGATGCAGGCATCAGCTTTGAGGAGGCGGCGACTGCGCTTGACGAAAGCGCCCAGGTTGGGACTTCCTATCTCCTCCTCTCCTTCGATTAAGAACTTCACGGAGATGGGAAGTCTGCCCCTCGTCTTCTGGAAGGATTTAAGGGCAAGTAGCCGGGCAACGATGTTTCCTTTGTTATCTGAGACTCCCCTGGCAAACAGCTTGCCTTCACGCTGCACCGGTTCGAATGGTGGCGCAGTCCACAGCTCCAGAGGCTCGGGAGGCTGAACATCGTAGTGGTCATAGAAAAGTAGGGTGGCCGGTGATTCGCCGGCGATTTCGCCATAAACAACAGGGAATTTGCTTCCGGGGACGGGGAGAATCCGGGTGCTCACACTATATTCACCCATAACCTTCGCCAGAAGCTGGGCCATCTCCGGCATGCCCACTCCCTGGGCGCTGATACTGGGCTGGCGGCACAGCCGTATCAGGTCTTCAATTCCTTCCTGCCAGTGGTCGTCTATGTACTCATGAATCTGTTTCACGGGAGACCTCCCCGAGAACCTATTTTGTGAGGGTAATTTCCCTTGACTTCACGTACTTGCTCACATCTGATTTCTACGTTTGGTCCAAGATTCAGTGATACATGAAATTCCGCTACTTTGTAGCCTGCGTCCTGAATCATTTTTGATACTTGCAATTGTTTCTTGGATAATTTAGCCTTGTTGGCTTTTAGTTCCACGAATAGAAAACTGTCAGAAGTGCGTACTAGATAATCTATAGGAAGAAATTTGCTGCTTTTATTCACCATTTTCAATATTAAATCGGCTACCTCACTCGATATTCTGGCGTATCTCGAACGTAGTTGAGGATTACCATATCTTTGGTCGTAACTATAAAACAAAATCCTCGGGTCTTTTCGTTTCCGTCCTCGATAAGTTACATGTGCAACTTTGTTTCCCCCTATATATTCTTGTCGTGAAACCTCACCCCGTAGTCGCTCTTGCTCACGTCTTTTTCCCAATTCTGATAGTGCGGCTTTGTTGAGAGGAAAAGTATATATTTTACGTCTTATTTCGTCCTGTTTTTCCATTGTATATGCCACACGCGTTAATTCGCTCTCAAGGAATTTTTTGGGGCCCAACTCTAAATATCTCTGAAGTATAACTGCCGGTACTAAACGAATAGAGAAAAAAGGCACAAGGTTATTTAAGTCGGCTACCTCCCATCCCAAATCAAGAAATTTGCTTACGGCTATCCTAGAGGCAATAACATCTATATCTCTTGTCGTTATCGGAACTGTATAAAGAAACGATATTCTCAAATCATTTTCATTATTTCCGATAGGGATTCCTGGTGTCAGTATCTTAGCCATACTTGTTTTGACTCCTACGTTTCTTCATGGCATACTTACCTTTGGAGACGTTCAGAGCTATCATGGCCTTTTTCTGCGGCCCTTGTGCTCTCCTTTGAGCCACTGTGTTACAGCGGCAGGCAAGTCGTGCGATGAGCCCTTGACCATAGTACATTGGGGTATCGAATCAAAGAAAACCGACCCATATCTCTTAGTCTGCAACCGCCTGTCCAGGATAATCACAGCACCGCGGTCGGTCTTGCTGCGGATGAGGCGGCCAAACCCCTGCTTGAAGCGAATAGTTGCCTGGGGAATAGCATACTGGTTAAAGGGGTCATCGAACAACTCGCAGCGGGCGGAGAATATAGGTTCGGTGGGTACGCTGAACGGCAGCCTAGCGATGACCAGGGCGCTGAGCGCCTCCCCCACGACGTCGATGCCCTCCCATAAACTCGCGGTGCCCAGAAGAACCGTCTGTGGATTGGACTTGAAAGCTGCCAGAAGCTGTTTAGGCGAGCCGTCCACTCCCTGACCTAAGACCAGGATGCCTTCCGCCTCCAGAGGAGCCTGGATGGCAGTTTGGGTGTTTCTCAGTGCAGAATGTGAAGTGAATAAGACCAAAGTACGACCCTTACAGGCCCGGCAAAGGTCGAGGAGCGTTTTCTCGACTGACTTTTGATAACCTGGGGTTCCCGGCTCGGGAATGTCGTTGGGCAGGTAAATCATAGCAGCGTTGGGGTAGTCGAAAGGAGCGCCCAGGAGGAGCTCACCGGTATATTCCAGCCCCAGCCTGCCCTTGATGTATTCGAAAGTCCCTTCTGTGCTCAACGTAGCGCCGGTGAGGATAACGCAATCCTTGGAGGAAAATAGCGATTTCTCCAGAAGGCTGCCTACACTGAGCGGAGCGGTGTACATGCCGGCTGAGTTGTTCTGCACGTTAATAGTGAGCCAGTAGATATTATCGTTGTCAGGGTGAGACACAAAAGCATCCATCTGCTGGTGCAGCTCTTTGTTTCGATATAGCAAAGTTACTATTTCAAGCATAAGGTAATCGTAACCGGATACTTTGTTTTCTCCCAGGTCTTCCAGCCCGGTGTAAAGTCTGTCCAGGCCATCGCCGATGGCGGTGAGCGCCAGGCTCAGGTCTTCCCAGGCAATTTCGACCCTGGCCCACCCTGGCTGCGTTCGTTTGGATAGTGCCAGAAGCAGGTTGCGGTCATATTCGCCTTGGTCGGAGGCATGCCCTTCTATGAAATCGCGGAGTCTGTCGAAGAATTGAGAGACGCTGTCACGTGCCTCGTCTACATTGCTTCTGAGCGACTCTGCCAGCTCTTTTACCTGCCTTTGCCTGGATAAAGATACAGTGCTGCCCCGAAAGCAGTCGTTCAGCCAGGAAAGAAGTCCGGTACTTCGCTGTCCTCCTGCCTCCTGCTTCAACAGGTTGAGGTGATTAAATAAGTCCCACTGGGTTGTCTGACATCCGAGTTGTCTGGTTGCCTCTTCCTCAAGGTGATGTGCTTCGTCAACGATGAGGTGGCTGAAAGTGGGCAAGACCTTGTTATCTGCGACCATATCGGAGAGGAGCAGGGCATGATTGACCACAATGAGATGGGCGTTTTCGGCAGCTTTGCGCGCACGGTAGAGATGACATGTGCCGCGCTGATAGTGTGGACATTTGCTCTCCATTCGCTCATCAAATTCAGCGCAGAGCTTATTCCAAATTGGATACTCCACACTATTCAGGTTGAGTTCAGCCCTGTCTCCGCTCTGAGTTGAGAGAAGCCAGACCTTTATGCGGGCGAGAAGCCTTGCTTCATCAAGAGAGAGCCTATCGCTAGTTCTCAGTGACTCATATCTCTTCAGGCAGAGGTAGTTAGCTCTCCCTTTGACCTGTACTGCTCTGAGGTTCTCGATTGCAGAGTTCAGTTTCATATCGAGTGCTCTCAGCAGGTCCGGGATGTCCTTACCGATGAGCTGTTCTTGCAGGTTTATGGTGTTGGTGGAAATGACGATAGGGAGGCTATTTTGTGCACTGAAGAATATCGAAGGCAGTAAATAGGCAACTGACTTCCCGGTGCCTGTGCCTGCTTCTACAATGAGATGCTCGCTATTATTGAGCGCCTGCGCTATTGCCTGCGTCATGCGAATTTGCTCGGGGCGGTACTCATAGCCGGGGAAGGCTTTTGACAGGGGGCCATCGGCTCCCAGAATATCGGAGAGATTTTCTATATCCAGGGGGATTTTCTCGGCGCGGGGAGTCAGGTGCTCATCGCTTCCTTCCCAGAGAGGCTTCTTATCTTCGCTCTTGCCAGCTTTGCGGCTGCGGGTCTCGGAGAACGCCGTCTTGGTCTTGTCCCTGAGCATTTCCCTGAAAAATGTGCTCAGTGCCCAATCCGATTTTTCAGCCAGGCGGACCAGCTCTTCAATTGTGGCGATATCGAGACGATAAGCACGGTCCAGGAGCGAAACAAATAGCTCTTTGGTTGCGACAGCGTCGGGCATGGCCCGGTGCTGTGGTGTGGCCAGGCCAAGGTATTTCGTCACTGAGGCGAGACTGTAATCGGATAGCTGAAAAAGCAGAATGGTAGCCAGCTCGTGGGTATCATAGGTGGCGTTGTTCAGACTGATGCCTTTACGAGTCAGGAAGCCCAGGTCGAAGGCGATATTGTGCCCCACTATGGGGTCGTTACCCAGGAATGATAAAAGTCCGCTGGAAATATCTGAAAATGGTGGTGCAGCATCTAACTCCACCTGACTAATGTGGCAAAGTAGCTGGATACGGTAGGGTAATAGGCGCTGCGGATTGACCAGAGAATGAAAGGTATCAATGACCTCCTCCCCCTGAAACTTTACCGCACCGATCTCAATGATTTCATCGGCATCGGGATTGAGCCCGGTGGTCTCGAGGTCGAGGGAAACATAGGTCTGCTCCATGAGGAAATTATAACATTATAATGGAGGAGATTCACATAGATGAGGCAAAAATGGTCTCTTGGAACAGCGGCTCAGAGAAGGTGCCTTTTTATATACGGAATTGCATAATAAATGTAATGACTTCTTAATCTTTCCTACTGTCATTTTATAACTTCTTTATACTTTTCTGGCTAACATTATGTTGTCATATCCTTTGCAACCTTTCCAGTGTATGACGGGAGGAATCTTGAAGTGACAAAAGGAGGTCAAAATGCCGGTGAAGAGCGCTACCAGAAAAAAGAAGGTCAGTAAGAGTGATAGCTATGAGTGCCAAGCCTGCGGACTGGTGGTATCGGTCGATGAGGTTTGTGATTGTGTGGATGTTTGTGATATTATATGTTGCGGCCAGCCCATGAAGAGAAAGGAGTCCAAAGCCAAAGCAACAAAAAAGTAGCCAGTGAAAGTGGCAGCCAGTGTAATGCTGCTTCCAAGCTGCTCGGTTTGGCCCGACTGTTCTGGTGAAAATATATTTAGGAGGGAGAAGAACATGGCAGTAAAGAAGACGTCTGTGGTAAAGGCATCGGCAAAACTGTTGGATAAGTTGAATGATGCCATCGCCAGGGAAATCCAGGTATCAATTCAGTACATGTGGCAGCATGTCCAGTGGGGCGGAGTAAAAGGATTCGCAGTGCACAGTGAGCTTAAATCTATCGCGGTAGCAGAGATGAAACATGCGGAAGCTATAGCAGAGAGGCTATATTACCTCGGCGGGATACCGACCACGAAGCCAACTCCCATATTTGTGGGCACAACCCTCAAGCAGATGATAGAGCAGGATGTTAAGGATGAGGAGAACGCCATAAAGATGTATACGCAGATTGTGGAGATGGCTCGCAAAGAAGGCGATGAAACTACCAACCGTCTCTTCCGTGAAATACTGCAGCAGGAAGAAGACCATCACGATACATTTACGACATTGCTCGAGGACCTATAGTATCGTTCAATAGCAGCTAACCGAGGGTGAAAACTAATTAGCATTTTGCAGGATGGGGAACCTATCCTTACGCTTGGGCATATTGCCCGGGCGTAAGGATATTTTTATGCTGTCATTTGGTGGATGCGTGGCACAGTGCAGAGGGATTCATCGGTGAAAGTTTACCAGCAGCGGCAGGATCCAGCCGAAGATACCTAAGAAGAAGAGATTTACGGCGAAAAAGGGCCAGCCCCACTTCTTACGTTTGATGATTAGGAATAAGGCTGGCAGCATAAGCAGCGCTGTCAGGCCAAGGATAGCTATGGTAAAAATGGAATTCTGGCTGCCCAGCCATGAGCCTGGGGAGGCATTGGCAGCCACGTTATAAAGCACTCCGGCAACAATCCCGATTAACGCCCATGCCGGAGGCACACTGATTACCAGGGATAACATGATCAGTACCGGCGGTACGCCCTGGGGCAGCCGCTTAGCCAGGCGGTCATATATATTGCGATCACTGAAAAATACGTATATCAGTACTCCCAGGTAGACCGAGCTCATCAGCAATCCACAGACAATACCGGAGAGAATGTCCCTTAACACTTTCTATCACCTCAAATACCTGGATTTGCTGCATCTACAGTGTGAATAAGATAAGCCTCCAGCATTTCTTTTTTCAGTCGGCTTAAAATAGCTTCTCCGCGGGATTTGTCAGGCACAAGAGCGAACAGCGTAGGGCCAGAGCCTGCGAGGTGCACGCTTCCGGCTCCTGCCTTCACTAAAATCGAGCGAAAATCGGAAAGAGCGGGGAAGAAATCGAAAGCGACCTGATCGAATACATTGAATAGAAATGAGTCTTCTATATTACCTCCATGATTCAAGTGGACAAGTAGTTTCTCGGTATGTTGGGCGGATGTGTAATGGGAGCGGTTCAGCCGCGAGTAAAGCTGCGCTGTCTTGTCAGGTAGAGGTTCGATTGCCGGTTTGAGCAGCACAATCCAGAATTCAGGCACAGGAGGCAGCGGTGTTATCTCCTCGCCTCGTCCTTTGGCCAGCGCCGTGCCTCCGT
>DAOUMT010000136.1:0-6526 GCA_034409195.1 Dehalococcoidia bacterium | reverse complement strand
GTATAGGTGGTCTGGTCCGGGTTTCTGGACACCGAGCCCTGGCCCACGATATTGACGGTGAGGGTGTAGAGGTCCTGGGTGAAGTTAGCGGTGACGGTGTTATCGGCGTTCATGGTGACGGTAGTGTGGTATCCTCGTTGGTGCTGTAAGAGTCATTGGCTGCTACAGGGGGGTCGTTGACTGGGTTAACGGTGGTGGTGACGGTAGCGACATTGGAGTCAGCGATGCCGTCGTTTGCCACATAGGTGAAGGAATCGGTGCCGTTCCAGTTAGGATTGGGGGTATAGGTGAAGCTGCCGTTGCTGTTGAGAGTGAGTGAGCCGTTAGAGACACTGCTGACCAGGATAGCGGAAAGAGTAGGGCTGTCGATGTCGGTGTCGTTGCCGAGCACGCCTGGAGCGGGTACGTTGAGTGTGGTGTCCTCATTGGTGGTGTAGGAGTCGTTAACAGCCACGGGTGGCTGATTGGTTACGGTAGTTATCTGGATTGCGGTTTGTGGTGTCTGATTACTAGTGATTGTTGCCCTGTTCTCAATTAGTGAGCCGCCTGAAACATAGGGAGCTACAACAACCTGAAATTGTGCTTGTTGTCCTATAACCCCGGCGTTAAGTGTACCTACAACCCATCTTATGGCTCTAACAAGGGTTGGCTCTGTGGAACTCCATGTGGTACCATCGTAATACTCTATGGTCACTCCCACTTCGCCGGAGGTGCTACCGCTCATATAGCTCGTATCGGTTGGTATGGTGTCTGTGACTACAACGCTGTTAGCACTCACATTGCCTGTGTTTCCGTAAGTTATGGTGTAGCCAAGAGGCGCGCCAGGCTCAACAGGGTCAGTTGAATCCGTTTTGGATATGGTAAGATTCGGTGGTGAGCCAATAGTTGTTATGGCGACTGCTGATAAGTTAATACCATTCGCGGTCAATGTCGCTCTATTCTCGATTAATGTGCCCGGTTGTACACCACTGCCTACGGTTGCCCGAAAACCTGCCTGGTGCCCGGTGGTGTTGCCGAGGACCGTTCCCACAACCCATCTTACTGCCGTAACTACGACTGGCTCTGTTGAGCTCCAAATAGTCCCGTCATAGTACTCTATGCTGACACCAGGTTCACAAAACGCACTGCCGCTAACGTAGCTGGTATTTCCTGGCAGTGAATCCGTTATCACTACATTGGTGGCGTTTCCATAGCCTGTGTTCCCATACGTGATGGTGTAGGTTATATTGCCACCTGGAGGTGCAGGGTCGGGGCTGTCCGACTTAGATATCGTTAAAGAAGGATTCAAGGAAATGACCTGCATGCTATTCTGCCAAATAGTAGAATTGTAGTCGAAGCTGGTTTGGTTTCGGTTAACGTCCATTTGAAGCGAGGCGAAGCGACCTATGCCCGCACGGACAGCTCTCAAAGTGAAGTACGCTCTTACCCCATGATAGGGTATGCTACCACCTGGAACACTGTAGTAAATGTCATATTCAGTTAAAGACACATTGCCACTAAAGTTTGCGTTCATATAGTAGTCAAGCCTAACTTGACATAGCTCGAACAGGCTCCTATCGAATTGCAGGGGGAAAGAGATATAAGAAGGGCTCCTGTTTATAGTTGCTTCTGCTTCGACTACGAAAGTATCTCCGACATATACTGTCGAGGGTGCATTTACAATATTGGAGCTATCTTGAGACTGTGAGTTTAACCCCTCGACTGTTAGTGTCTGTGACGCCGCTGCTGATGTCTGGTCCGAGGTTACATCAATTCTGAAACCTCTGGTTGTATTTACAGCGCTCTTGTTGCGAGCGATTTCAACTAGCCAGAAAATGTCCATCTGTTGCCCGGGGTTTAAGTTGCCCAATGAGGCTACAACGGTTTCATAGGGAGACAGGTTAACATAAGTGTTCGCTGTGGTCCACTGGAAGCTAACCACTACATTTGTAGCAGGCTCGCTACCGTTGTTAGTTATCCTTGCTTGGATGTTTGACCTATCAGGGCCTATAGGGTTACCTTGGCTGTCTGTGCCATTTGGGTTATTAGAATCGATACCTATCCTGTCGTATGACAGAATGACCAAAGTCAGGGAAACCTGGGCCTTGACTGGCGTTGCAGCGTAGGGCATCAAACATGCCAACACCGCTAGCACTATCATTAGAGAAAGCAAGCGCTTCTTCATTAAGCCCCTTTGTTGGTGCTTCTGAGTGTAAGGCTCAGTAATGATATCGAAAAGCAAACCTAAATGCGGGCTTACTGACGTCAGGCCCAATCACGCTATCAAGTGCCAGTCTGTTTTTTTACCCATACCTATATAAGACCACGACTCAGCGTGAAGTCTAGTCACTCTGGCTAAGTTTGTTGGGCTTTGCTAAGTAAGAGAATGTGTAATTGCGAGTCTCTAGCTCTCGCCGATTATGAGGACAGGATTGGTGCTATCGTATTAACTAAGTGTTAAGCGCCTGCTCCTAGAAGTACGGTCTGCTCCCGCCTGGGAAGCAGAGCAAATACGGATAAGCTTGCTGTTACAGATGCAAATACTAGTACTAAAGTCTTATAAGTGTTTAGTATTATGTATGTATAGTAAGCTCTTGTCAAGTGCATTCGAAGATTTTTGAAGATGTACATAGTTTACTTCTCTTCACTTTACCTACAGTATTATTGACATTCTGTGGGAATCATCTGTTCCATCTACTAACCGTTATATATGCCACAGTTCCTACCAGAAATATCTCAGCAACACAGGCGACAGCAAGGCCGACAATGAGCCATATATTAGGTGATGATGCCGATGATGATGTTGTTGTCCGAGCGGTAAGGTCCAATCTGATGTTCTGACCCGCTTGCCAGGTTGCTGTCTGGCTTGCATCATAGCCATTTATCTTGAAAGATACTGGGACACCGTCAGCATAATGGGTACTGTCATTTAGTTGTATAGTTATGGCGTATGTCGAGGCGCCATATCCGGTTGGCGTTGTGGTAGTGTATTCAGCTCCTTCAATTGCAGCTGTTATAACAGAGCCGTCCGCCACATCTGCGCCATCTAGTTTAACTGTGCCTGCGAAGCTGCAGGCGGGTGGGCCATCAGAGAAAGCTGTGGCCGTAAAGACAATAATAACAAGCGATGCCAGCAGAACAATTGTACCAGCCGTGGTGATATTTTTAATCATTCAATTTTCAGCTTAGGTTATTTTATGATTAAACAGTGTCATCATTTCACTTGTCATGCTCGCTGGCGACATATATAATACCACAAGAAATCTACTATGAAATTTGGGGGGACAAGTGTTGGAAATAAATATGAGTGATGCTGAGAAGAAGGATATAGAGACGATTAAAGCTCTTGTTGAGTATACCTGGAAACAGCAAAATATCGATAATATAAACAGTGAGATCCGGGAACATATTGAAAAAATCACAGATGAGGTCAAACGAAGTGTAGAGGTACGCGTAATTAATGCTATTGCGAAGCATATCGAAGACCGAGTCAGAAATGATATAAAACAAGATATTAACGAAAGATTTACTCGTGAATTCAAGGAGCATATCGGGGAAACCGCTAAAGAGGTCAAAAGAGATATAACGGAACGAATTGTCAATGAGATTAAGGGAGACATCGAAAAGAAGGTGGCTGTAGAGGTCATGGAGAATATCGAGAAGCGAGTCATGGAGAGTCGTAGTAACACCAGACTCTATCTAGCTCTTGCTTTGAGTCTTGCCAGCGTAGGACTGGGAATTGCTATCGCTGCGCTTGTTGGCTGGATAAAATAATAATTGTAATGGTTGCAGGGCTCTGGAAGACTAAATAGCTTGGGGCACCATCGTGAGGCCTGTTGCTCATTTTTCAGGCTCATTGGTAGCTCTTTCATCTGATTCATTCGTGGAGATGTAGTATGGCTGCAAAGAAGGGCGGTTTGTCTGACACTTTGATAGGGCTTTACCATTTCATGTTTGACAGAGTACCCAAAGGGCTGGATATCGTCCCTCCGAGGCCGCGTAAAGAAAATCCTTTCCGCAAGGACGGGATGACTCTGGTAAGCAAGGTCAAGGTAGAGCAGGACCTCAGGGCTTCTGTAATCAAAGCAGTAGAGCTCATCGGCGGCCTGGGGAAGGTTATATCTCCCGGGGATAGGGTTATGGTGAAGCCGAATTTCAACAGTCCCGATCCCTATCCCGGCTCTTCGGACCTGGAATTTCTAAAAGTCGTGATTCAATTGTTTAAAGAGGCCGGGGCAAAAGTTGTGGTCGGGGAAAGCTCAGGCGCAATATGGAGACCTACCAGAAGGGTCATGGAAAAGCTGGATGCGTTGCGCCAGTTGACCGACATAGGAGCTGAAGTCATAGCCTTCGACGATAGGCGCTGGGACTGGGTCAAGGTCAGGGTGGATGGCGACTACCGCAAGGAGGTAACAGTGCCCAGGTCAGTCTATGAGGCTGATAAGATAGTTTATCTGCCCTGCATGAAGACTCATCAGCTAGGCAGGTTTAGTCTTTCGTTAAAGCTGGCGGTAGGCTATGTGCATCCCGGAGAGCGCCGCTCCATGCACATGGGAAATCTGGAGCGTAAGATCGCTGAATTCAACTTAGCCCTGCAGCCCGACCTGATAATAATGGATGGAAGGAAGGCTTTTATATCTGGGGGGCCTGCTAAAGGGGAACTGGTAGATCCAGGGGTCATCATGGCCTCGGGAGAACAGGTTTCCATAGATGTCGAAGCGTTGAAAATACTGGGCTCTTACAAAGGTAAGAACAGGCTGTTGCCCAATCCCTACGATTCCCCACAAATCGCAACAGCCCTCAGGCATGGATTGGGGTCCAAGGAGTATAAAGTAGTCTCCTAGCTAACATGTTGTGTTTGATGATATAATCTGTCGCGAGGTATGATATGAAAGCTCTTGTTCGTGCTCCATTCTGGCCTGCTGCCCTGGAAAGACTGAGAAAGAAGCTGGACGTTGTCTATGAGAGTTGGATGGATGAGAACAAGCTCCTTTCCACCGAGGAATTTATCGAACGCATTCAGGGGGAGGATATTGGAGTCGTTGTGGTGGAGGCTGATTTCATTTCTGGGGAGATCTTCGAAAAGGCGACGAAATTAAAGTTCCTCGGCGTTTGCCGAGCTGACCTGGCCTTCGTAGATATTAAAGCAGCGACAGAGCGCGGCATACCTGTGGTTAACACACCCGCCAGGAACGCTGCCAGCGTGGCGGAGCTTACGGTGGGATTGATGCTGTCTCTGCTGCGGAACATCCCCAAAGCGCACCAGATGATAACATCAGGCTCGTGGGTTGACCCTACCGCTGCCTATCATTCCATGCGCGGCACCGAGCTTGGCGGCAAGACTGTGGGCATAGTGGGGTTTGGAGCTATCGGGCGGCGGGTGGCGAAGATTGTGAGCGCTTTCGACGCATCTGTACTGGCGTATGATCCCTTCTTAGACCCCAATATAATAAAAAAGGCAGGCGTTAAGCCTGTGGAGTTGGACGAGCTTATGAAGGAGTCTGACATCATTACGCTCCACGCCTCCACCACTCCCGAAGCTATGGGCTTGATTAGCGCTCAGAGGATAGCGTTGATGAAGCCTACGGCTTATTTTATTAATGCAGCCAACGCCTTTCTCCCGGATAATGAGGCGTTAATCAAAGCCTTAAAAGAAAAGCGTATCGCTGGCGCTGCTTTCGATGTCTTTGAGACATGGCCTGTGCGTTCTGATAGTCCTCTCTTGAAAATGGATAATGTTGTCCTGACGCCTCATATCGGAGGGGCTACCGCTGAGACCGTAATGCGTTACTCGACGATGATAGTTGATGATGTGGAAAGGTTCCTCAAGGGGGAGCGTCCCGTGAATTTGCTTAATCCTCAAGTATGGAAGAAAAATGCCAGGTAAATACGTTCTGGCTGTTGACGCCGGCTCTTCAGGCTGCCGTTCCCTCATTATCGACCTTGAGGGTAATCTGGTTTCCTCCGCTTACCAGGAATGGTTTTACGAGTTAACGCCGCCTGAGGTCGCCCCCATGGGCAAGGAATTCAGTCCCAGAAAGTTCTGGGATATAATCTGCCGTCTAATCAGGGAATCCATCAAAAAAGCCGGTGTAGCTCCTGTTGACATAGTTGCGGTAAGCTCTGCCAGCCAGAGGCAGGGTGCAGTCTTCCTCGATAAGAAGGGCCGTGAGCTATATGCCGGCCCTAATACAGATATCAGGGCTATAATGGAAGGCTTCGCCATAGACGGCGAGTATGGCGACGAGGTTTACCACATCACCGGCCATAAGCCATCCCTTCTCTTTGTCCCCGCCAGGCTGAAGTGGTTCCAGGCTAATCGCCCCGACATTTATGAAAAAATAACCACTGCTCTCTCCATTGGCGACTGGATTACGTTTAAGCTGTCTGGAGAGCAGGTAGCCGAGGTCTCCTGCGTCGCCGATCTGGGGCTGGTTGATATTCACGAGGTAAAATGGTCTGACAGGATGGGCGAAAGACTCCAATTATCTCAGGGTGTCTGTCCCGCAATTGTAACCGCTGGCACCCGCGTTGGAATGGTTACGCC
>DAOUMT010000135.1:0-8958 GCA_034409195.1 Dehalococcoidia bacterium | reverse complement strand
CGGCTGATGCGATCTCGCCGGAAGGTGGCTCTTATGATAGGAGGCAGGGCTTTGCGCAGGCGGGGACTGCTTGCCGTTGCCCGGATTAAAGCAGTCACGGGTTGCGACCTTCTCACCGATGGCTTTCCTCCATATATAGAAAGGGGCGCTGGTTTTCCCAATATAATTCGTGTCCCCTATTTCCCTGAGCTTGCCATTGACCTTTTATCCCCATACGAAGTCGCCGTATTAGCCGGTGTAAAGGAACCCGTGGCCTTTTTCGGTTACAAGGGCATCGCCAGCAAGCTGCTGCCCGAGAAATGCGAGAAGTTTCGTATAGATACCGACAACCAGAACGTTATCGAGGTTCTGGAGGCCCTGGCGGACGTTTTAAATGCGCCTCCGTATTCAAAGATTCCGGCCAGTATCAACTCAGAACTTGACCGGCCCACTGTTCCCGCAGGAGAGCTGACGGCGGAAAAAGCTTGCCTTACTCTGGCAGCAGTTCAGGCAGAGAATGTCATCATTGTGGATGAGGGACTTACCACATCAGTCGGCTATTATCCCCTCACCGCAGGTCTGGCCCCTCACAGCTATCTTACCCTCACCGGAGGAGCCCTCGGCTACGGTATGCCCTGTGCTGTGGGAGCAGCCCTGGCGTGTCCCGACAGGCCGGTTATTAACTTCGAGGCAGATGGAAGCGCTATGTACACAGTGCAGTCATTGTGGACCCAGGCCCGCGAATCGCTAAACGTGACTACGCTGATTTGCGCAAACCGAAGCTACAACATTTTAAAAATAGAGCTCATCCGCGTTGGCATCAAGTCAATAGGCCCCAAAGCCTTATCTCTCACAGACCTTGACCGTCCCTACATTAACTGGGTGAGGGTTGCTGAAGGGTTGGGCGTTCCGGCAGTATCCGTGAATACCGCTGAAGGCCTATCGCGCGAGCTTGCCCGAGCCCTTTCGGAGCCGGGGCCCCATCTAATAGAGATGCTAATCTAGTCTGACCGAAATAGCTCTGGGCGCCGCGATATTCTGAGATTTTATCGTCGCTTCTTTCTCTCCGTCACTCTCTCTTCAACTATGAAAGCGACTATCTTGGCTCTATCCATAAATTTCTCTTCGTCATCGCTGATCACCTTATAGGCTTCCGATGCCGAGAAGGCAGCAGCCGCCTCACAGTCTTCCATAGTTTCAAACCAGACCTCGGTGACACAGTCGAATCCCAGCTCTTCAGCATCGCTTGTCACATAGTTCCTGGCATATCTCTTGAACGGGAAGTGCTTCATCGCCAAAGGCACATGCACTTCCTCATAGTGCTTACAGAACTCCTCCAATGAAATGCCGGGCTTTCTCTTCAGCAGCGATATTGCTTTGATCATGTGGATTACCCTCCTCATGCCAGGCCAATAGCCAATCCCGAACCCTCCCTAGCCCTGTGATTTTTTGAAGCTCCGTTTCAGCGATTCTTCCTGTTCACGCAGCGTCTGTTTGAGGTCGTCAATCGTGTAGGTCTTAGTGCCGACCCCTTCCTCTTTCATATGCACTGCTGCCAGACCTGAATTGATTATCATCTTGGTGCAAATCATGCACGGGCCATATATCTTGCTAGTTTCCCCGCTCTTCTCATTGTACTGCCCTTTGACCCTCTCGCTGTGCAGATACATCTCACCGCCTGCTATGTTCATCCCGGTTCTCGCCGCATTGATGATGGCGTTCTGCTCCGCGTGGACGCTCCGGCACAGCTCATACCTCTCCCCAGGGGGTATACCCAGCTCTTTGCGGAGGCACTTCCCTGTGTCGATACAGTGCTCCGTACCCCGCGGAGAACCCACATAGCCGGAGGCAACCTCCACGCCATCCTTGACTATAATGGCGCCGATTCTCCTCCTCAGACAGGTACTCATCTCTGCCGCCACCCTTGCCCTGTTCAGGAAATGCTCAAATTTATCAGGTCT
Source organism: Dehalococcoidia bacterium (assembly GCA_034409195.1). Classification (GTDB taxonomy): domain Bacteria; phylum Chloroflexota; class Dehalococcoidia; order SZUA-161; family SZUA-161; genus JACWAE01. Next base: position 7,018 of record DAOUMT010000135.1, on the reverse strand, counting down.
TTTACGCTCTGCGCTGGAGAAATTCATAAGACTCCTTCTAAATTTCGATAGCCCGCATTATACTGCAATGACTACGGATTCTACAAGGACTTGATTCCATTACCATAGCACTTTGGCATTTCTTGCTGCTCCGGCCAAAATAGACCTTATGAACGCCTCCGCTCTGGAACAATATCTGCAGCCCAGCGAGCTCTGTGACTTCGACCGCAGCCCGGAAATCGACAGGAAAGCCAAGGAACTGACAAAAGGCTGCCGCACCCGAAGGCAGAAGTTCGACCAACTTTTCAATTATGTCAAGGAGCTGCCTTACGGGCTTGAGGACTGGGACGTGGCAGCATCTGAGACACTGGTCAAAGGCTGGGGGATGTGCTCAGGCAAGGCCAACCTTCTGGTAGCACTGCTCAGGTCTCTGGGCATTCCCTCAAGATACCGCATATACCGAATAAGGGCTGAGGTGAACCTCTGGATAGAAGTTACTGCGGAGAAGGCCCTGTCTCAGCGTATGGGTGCTGCCCCCAGCCAGCAGGACCACGTCGACTGTCAGGTCTGGCTCGGGAAATGGCATACCAGCGATCCGGCACGGGATACGCCTCTGGAGCGGGGCATGAAGGTGCTGGGTCTGCCACTGGAGCGCGAAATTATTCCCGATGCCTCAGGCCGTATTCGTTACACCATCCTTGCCAATTTCAACAACTGGGCAAAGCAGAGGCAAAGCAGGAGGATGGTCAGCCAAGATAGGGCAGAGACCTTTGCCAGAGTCAACGAGCAGTTCTCACGGATAAGGGAGCTTGGTAAAGACTGAGCAAATAAGACGAGAAGATAAAGAGGTCGTTTAGAAACACAATTACCATTCCGTGCTTGACACGGAATCCAGAAAACACAGCTTCAAAATTACGGTGAAGGTATCTGGATACCGACTTTCGTCGGTATGGTAGACTCATTGCTAAACGATCTCAAAATAAATAATTGCCACCACGCATTTTCAAGGTTATTATATTAAGCTGAAATGCCTCAAAATAAAAATCCCCTTCTTGTGATTGTAGGTATGGCCGGCTCGGGAAAGTCCACGGTAGCGCGCCATCTCGAAAAAAAAGACTGGCACGTGATACGCTTCGGAGCACTAACTATGCAGGAACTGGGGAAAAGAGGTCTGCCTGTCAACGAAGCTAACGAAAAGGCTGTCCGCGAGGAGCTAAGAGCAACGCATGGCATGGACGCTTATGCCAAATTGCTGCTCCCCGACATAAAAGAAAGCCTGGCGGCCTACTCCACAGTCATAGACGGCCTCTATTCCTGGGCCGAGTATAAGTTCCTCAAGAGCCATTTCAGAGAGCAAATGAAGCTTGTCGCTATATACACGACGCGCTCTATGCGTTATGCCCGGTTATCTCAGAGGCGTATTCGCCCTTTATCAACAGAAGAAGCCGAACGGAGAGACTACGCTGAGATCGAGAACGTGGAAAAAGGCGGGCCTATCGCCATGGCAGACTACACCGTAATCAACGACGGCACCGAAGAAGAGCTATTCCAGGCTATGGACAAGCTCCTGTCCACCCTATACACAGCCCCATAAAATCACTATTCGCATTTCTTAAAGAAAAACGGGAAGGCTCCGCAGGGGAAAATCTGCCTGTCCCCATCTCAGTGGGGTTCATTACACCTATTTTACCGCAGGCTTGCTGTCTACTTTATCCCTAGCTTCTTAAGGGTCTTCTTCCACCACGGCTCCCGGGGCGCGTTGAGCAGCAGCACCTGGCTCTCCAGTTCACGTATGCGCTCCTGGGCAGCCCCGAGTTGGCCTGCAAGCTGGAGGTTCGTCTTCTGCAGGTCGTTGATGAGGTCTATAGCCCAACTGGTGGTGCTATCGGCCTGAGAAGCACTTTCCGCAGAGGACTCGGCTTCCGGTTTGGCCTGCTCCTGGTCTTCGCCGGAGGTATCCAGGTTTTCTACTTTTATGCTCGGCAGGTCGAGGATGCGGTACTCCTCGCCGAACTTACCCTGGACAAGCACGTGGGGGATTTTGCCGTCCTTGATATGACGGCGTATCGTTTTTGGGGATACTCCGAGGGTCTTAGCAGCCTGCGCAATAGTGACGCCCTGCTCAGGTACATCCATGCGCAATAGGCTATACCCAACGTTGGCTTTCGTCAAGGGGTTTATAGAACAAATTTGTCAAAAACCGGCTTTTTTACGAAATTTGGCCAAAAGCGGTGCACGAATCCAGCTTGACAAAAGTATCCAGGCGAAATATAAGAGATAGGTATGATTCAGATTAATCAGTTCGAAGAGATCACGCAGTTCAGGATGGGACGCGAGTCCCAGGGGCAGGCGCCCTGGGAACCCCCAGGGCAGGTCTTCTACTGGACCTCAGCATATCTTGTGGAGGGACTGCTCATAGACACCGGCTGCCCCCATACCGCAGAGGAGTTTGTACATTCCCTGGAAGGCCGTTCTATCAAGGCCGTTGTAAACACGCACTATCATGAAGACCACATTGGCGCCAATTATCTTCTGCAGCAAAAATTCGGCCTTAAGATAATGGCTTCCCGTGAATCTATCCCGCTCATCAATAAGGTTCCTGAGATACACAAATATCAGGAGTTAATCTGGGGTTATCCTGTGCCCACCAAAGTCGAACTCCTGCCCGACAAAATTGAGACCGAGCATTTCCACTTCGATGTAGTGCCCACGCCCGGCCACTGCAAGGGCCATGTCGCATTGGTGGAGCCTGCCCGAGGCTGGTGCTTTTCCGGAGACCTATTCGCTTCACGAGAGCCCAAGGCCATCCGTCCCGAGGAGAATATAGCCGAGATGGCTAAGTCTATGCAGAAGCTGGTGAATCTGAAGACCGAGCAGCTTATTCTGTTTACCTCTCTGGGTAATGTGATTCAAGATGGGCGCGAAGCCCTGCAATCATGTATAGCGTACCTGAAAGACCTATCATTGAAAGCAAAACAGCTCGAGAAACAAGGGCTTTCGGCAGGCGCTATTCGGGACAAGATTTTCGGCAGAGAAACGGTTCTCGCCGGGATTACAGAAGGAGATGTCTCTGCGGAAAACATGATCCGGGCTGCCCTGCGTGCCAGCATATGAGATTCAACCTGCCCTGCGCAGGTTTTTCAAATGAGGCTGTGCTGTCTCAGATATTCCAGCCCTACTTCCCTGCCCTTGGCAATCATATCGGTTGTATGCCCGAAGTCCCAGATCCTGACATTCTCAAAGCCCTCAATATAGATATGATGGATAGCATCCCGGGGCAGCTTGCTTGTCCAACTGTATTCATCAACCAACTGATGACTAATCACTGCATCGATAGTCTGCGCGACAACGCGCAGCATGCCTCTAGGTACTCGCTTAGCGAACTGGAGGGGTCCTATATCGATGGCAAAGAGTTCCGTAGCGTCCGCATCAACAGCCACCCTCATCGGCAGGTCGCTGGCCACACCACCATCCACATATTGACGGCCTTCGTACTTCCAGGGTACAAGAAGAATGGGCAGCGCGGCGCTCGCCATGATGGCATCGAGAATCGACTCCGAACGGTCTATGCCGAAGACGTAAAGTTCGCCGCTGCTGAGGTCAACTGCCGTTATGTAAAGTTCAACGGATTTTATATCGGAGAACTGCCGCACGTCTTGGGGGAAAAAGGACTCCAGCAGCTCTCTCAGCTTTTTACTATCGTAGAGACTGCTCTTACCGGTGACCAGCCGCCACATAGCCGATATGTAGTCCCTGCGCACACCGACCTTCTTTGAGGCCTCTCTCCATATCTTCTCAAGATGGCGCGCTCCTTCCGCGGTAGGATTGGTAGCAAGAAGCGCAGCGTTTATAGCGCCCACAGAGGTCCCCACCAGAATTTGAGGTCGGATATCGTGCTCCATGAGGGCCAGCAGAACCCCAACCTCCAGGGCACCGCGGTTCGCCCCGCCGCTGAGCACAAAGGCAACCTTCTTCACCGACTTCTGTCTCTCCCTTGTCTAGTATGTCCCAGGCGCAGGCTTTTCGCCTGGATGCAGCCTGCGCCATTTTGCCAGCAGCTGCTTCTTCGTCTCACGATGCGCCGGGTCAGGAACACAGGCATCCGCGGGGCATATCCCGGCACAATGAGGCGTTTCGTAGGCTCCCACGCACTCGGTGCACCTGTTGGGGTCGATAGAGTGTGCAGTGCCGATGGCTTTGTTGGGGCACTCTGGGCGGCAGTCTCCGCACAGCCAGGGGACTGTAGTGCATTTTTCAGCGATGATTTTGTAGGCTATCGCCTTAGCTTCCTTTCGCATCTCGTCATTACGATTTTCACATTTACAGTCTTTAATGTCAATCGGAAAGTTGGCGACTGAATCTTCAGCTTAGTGGGAAGGCAGGCTGGAGATATGCATTTTAGACGGGGGCAATCCGCTTATCTCAATAAAATAAACAGACCGTGTTGCAGCCTTTCGAAGCCGTCACGGTCTTTTTTTCTATTTGTGAGGAATACAAATATAAAACTAAAATAATTTAAGCAATTAGGTAGGGTCGGAGCATTGCCAGTTCAGACGCCATCTCTTTCTCATCGTCCACTATGACCTTGAGTCTCCGTCCGGATGGCAGTCTGTAGATGTACTTCTTTACCTTGCTTACCACCGGAATTTCGTCAGGACGGTCCTTTTCAGCAAGCTTCTTTTCCGCGCCAACAGTTGCAGTTTCCATGGGACTGTACCTCCTAGGCAACTATTGTGGCCGATATGAAAGAAGCTAACAATCCCTCTCAGGTACTTTTCCGAGCTGTACTTTAGTCAGACCACGCCGAATACTGTTAGGGCATCAAGTTCGAGGTCGAAAACGGGGGAAATGACGGTCTTACCGTGGGACTCGAGATAGAGAAGAACGAGCCTTTTTCGGTCTCCGGACACTTGTGTTGGAGATATTGTCTGCCAGGCACCATTCCAGGTTTTTGATCTTGGCTTCGGTCTCCGGTACCCGCTCACCGGATAAGTTCTCCATATGCAGGAGCGCTTTCCCTATTTTAACGAGCCTGAGCAGTCTGTACATATCCTTCCTCCAAGCAAGCCTCATTCTTTGGGGATACGTTCAAAAGCAATTCTCTCTAGACTGAATTTTAACCTGAAGGATATATGCTGACAATCTTACGAAAGTACCTTTATTTGCCAAACTTTAGTTTTTCAAGCAGAACCCACCCCAAGTTGACGGGTTGAGACTTTTGCCACAGACGATTCAAGCTGTTTGAATAAAATCAACTAATGACTTGGTTAGACTTCCAGCCAGCCTCGCTCGCTCAGGATGGGTCTTCTCCTTCCTACCCTAGAGCGGGCGAGGATTGTCATAGGCCCCTTAATTGCCTTGCCCCACTCAGTATGATATAGTTTGAAATATGAGTGTTGAAGTTATGCACGGTGGCACAATCACCTCGCCACAGGGTTTTATCGCAGGTGCCACCTACGCTGGCATCAAGAGCAAGGGAGACGATCTCTTAGACCTGGGTATTCTCTGCTCAGAGGTGCCCTGCATCGCTGCCGGCGTATTCACCACGAATAAGATCAAAGCTGCTCCCGTACAGCTGTGCCAGCGCAATCTACAGGGCAGCCAGGCTCAAGCAATCGTGGTCAACAGTGGCTGCGCCAATGCCTGCACCGGCCAGCAGGGCCTCGCAGATGCCGAGCAGATGGCGGCCTTGACCGCCAAAAACCTGGGGCTGCTGCCTGAAGAGGTGCTGGTCGCCAGCACCGGCGTTATCGGCAAGCAGCTACCGATGAACCAAATTCGAGATGGCATAGAAAATATTACGCTATCCTCGGAAGGCGGACATGCTCTGGCGAAGGCCATTATCACCACCGATACCTTCCCTAAAGAGATCGCAGTAAAAGTCAATCTGGGACAGCATGAGAGCGAGATTACCATCGGAGGCATTGCCAAGGGAGCTGGCATGATCCACCCCGATATGGCTACTTTGCTCTGCTTCCTGACCACGGATGCCGCCATCTCGCCTCCTTTCCTCAAAAAAGCACTTCAGAGGGCTGTCGATGGCTCATTCAATATGATTACCGTGGACGGCGATACCAGCCCAAATGACTCAGTAATTATGCTGGCCAACGGACTCGCCGGAAACAAGATACTCAAGGATGGGAGCACCAGAGCGAAGGAGTTCGAAGAGGCTCTGACCGAGGTCTGCCTTTTCCTGGCCAAGTCTATCGCCAGAGACGGAGAAGGCGCTACCAAGCTCATCCAGATCACAGTTGAAGGCGCGCTCACCATCGCCCAGGCGCGCAGCGGCGCTCGCATAGTCGCGGGCTCATCGCTGGTGAAATCGGCGGTGCATGGCTCCGACCCCAACTGGGGACGCATCATCGCTGCGCTGGGGAGTAGCGGGGTGGACATGGAGGAGACCAGGGTAGACCTCTACCTGGATAGCCTTTGCCTGATGAAAGAAGGCCGCCCGCTGCCCTTCGACCAGGCCCATGCCAAATCTATTTTAGACAGGGCAGGTGTGCCCATTAGAATCTGCCTCAACCTCGGTGATGCTTCAGCCACTGCCTGGGGCTGCGACCTCTCCGAGGAGTATGTTACCATCAACAGCGAGTATACGACCTGAGTCTTCTACACATGACGCCATAATTTGGGTAAGTTGTTCACTCCTTGCCCACCCCCCCTTCAGGTGCTAAAATTGGGCCAGACGCAGTAAGCTGGCCAAGGAGGACATTATGCCCATACCTAGAGAACAGTTCGACGAAGGTCTGGACGGTACCAGCTATAAAGTAATCGACTTCCTCAAATCGCATTCTACAGAGGCTTTCGAGGTCGAAGAGGTGGCGGAGGGAATATTCACCCCGGCTCCAGGCTCGAAGCAGGCTGGCCCCACTTCACCTGAAATGCTGGCTAAATCAAAAAGGATGGAGTTTTTCCTGGCGGACCTGGTTCAGAAAGGGATGGTAGATAAGAGGACGATCGGAGATAAGACCTACTACTGCATTCACAAAGACTAGCCTGAAGGCGTTTAGTAATTGCGAGCGTAAAGGAGCAAAAT
>DAOUMT010000134.1:0-26353 GCA_034409195.1 Dehalococcoidia bacterium | reverse complement strand
GCTCTCGATTGTTTACGGAATGCATGTGGCACGCTCGGGGTGAAGTTAGTATAGCAACAACGGTGGTGACTGACAAGGAAGGAACGTGTTATAATCACCTGTGCGCAGAGCCTGCAAGCCCCTGTAGCTCAGTAGGATAGAGCAGCGGTTTCCTAAACCGTTTGTCGGGAGTTCGAGTCTCCCCAGGGGTACCAGTTCTCGAAGCTAAAAGCCTTCTAGGAGTTAATTTCTTAGAGGGCTTTTTTGATGTTTTTGCTAATCCTTTGCTAATCCGATTTAGGACGATGAGTTATCTTGAATATTTTTTTCGCGAGGAGCTTTGAATTAATCTTATATTTCTTATCATAACCTGGGAAATGTATAAATTGTCGGCAGAAATAATTATGATAATTGGCTAACCAATAGTATTTAGACCATATCTCAGGCTTCTCTCGATATTTGATTAGACCAGACTCTATGTTTTTCTTATGCTTTTCTAAGCCTTTCCAGGAATCGGAAAAATATTCCAAATCTTCAGCATCGTCGAACAATAACGTAAGATAATTGACGAAAGCTTTTCCGTCCGAATCGATAAGGATTTCTTCATATTGGGGAGCTACCTCTGGTTTACGATAAAAGGTGACATGATTTCTCGCAAGTTCGAGAACACTATCTGATAGGACTATTCTCGGGTCTCGTGCAACTGATTGCTCAATACGATAGGCTTCGAGCAGTGCAGGGCCAAAAACCATGCTATCATCGATAAACAATTCACCTACAGATATGCCACCTTTCAGGAAGAAACCCTCTAGTGCCAGGGCAAGTTGCAATTCCATAGATGCCATAACAATGTAGCCCCATTCCCACTCTGCTTCGCTGGACTCTGCTTCGCCGGAATGGATCATCTGCCCTAGAACTATGTTATCTGTAAATACTTTAATGAACCAATCAGCCGGGAAATCCTCGTCCTCTTTCTTACTTAACTCTCGTAACTGATTTGATATTAATTTATGAAGCCTCTTGAGTATCGATTCGCTTTCAGTGGTCGTCTTTAATTCTTCTATCATTTCTTTAAATCCAATAATATCCATAAACGCACAATAGGATAATTGTAATGTAGGGTTGCCATTGGAATCGAAGAACACACTTTTTACGGTTTTCATGAAACTAGACTCCTTTTATTGCCGTTGCTATTTAATAGTGCGTCAAATGACTTCGCAGCTGCTTCTTGTAGGCCAGGAACTGCATGGCTATATGTGTCCAGAGTGAAGGCTACTGTTGAAAGCAGGTGCTTCGCGACCGGGCTGGGATTCCGCACCATTGGTCTCCATACAACCTCCCTCCAATTAAGAGCCGAGGGTTATCAATCAATATAGTTCATACTAAGATGACCGTTCAGTGGCTAAGAGAGCTTACGCGGGTTGGATTTTATAAAATACTTCGTCGAATTCAGGCCGACCAACATACTTTTTATAGAAGCTTTCCGCCATTTCCTCCATTAGTTCGAGGAAGTTGTCCGGCAATTCTATCCCTAGTTGTCTATATGCTTCTATCAGGTCTCGCCTGCTCGGTGGGCAGCCCTTGATGCTTACACAATGGCTAATCAGGGGGTTGTTCTTGTTTCTTTTCACCTGACATTGTCCAACAAGGAGAGTGTGTTTATGCTCTCCTGAGGGATTAAGAATTCTACCATGCAGCACTTCGATATCATCAAAGGGCCTGTCTTTATTCTTTGCCATCAAGATACCCCAAATAACGTAATAAATGAAATCCGTGCAATATGTACACATAGTCTTATCTGCCTGAGGGTATGTCAGGCCCTTTATCCCGGCCCTTTCAAAGAATTGGGGCAGCTCACCTGAGTCACTTTGTTTGAATTCCCACTCATGAGGAGCTAAAGCTGTCCTGACATCAATGTCTCCAATTATATTTATGTCACTCAAATCAATCGGCCTACCTTTACAATCAGCCGTGTATACAATATACGGAACAGTACGTGGTTCTATACCAAGTATCGTTGCCCCCACCTTGTCGGCAGAGAGGACATCCTTTGAAGCTACGAGGATGTTAGAGCGATGCGCCAGACCGGTATAAAGAGGCCCTCTCTCTAACGAATAAATGCCATCTATGATAGTAAGGGACGGCGAGAGCATATCTGGCAATCTGGACAAGTGATAATCCAGATCGATGCTACCTTCTGGCGTGTGGCATTTTTTTCTGGAAGGTATGCTGAGCACGCCTTTCAAGTTTTTGATACCCAGGGAAACCATGGTCTGGGCATGAGTCTTAAGCACCGGCATATTAATTACAAAGTCGGCTTCCAGGATATCCTTGCTGACTGATAACGTTACCCCATCTGCACTGACATTGGTGAATTTTCCTCTCAGTGCGTCGATAATCTTGATGCCGTAGCGCTTTGCTAAAATATCGAGCCCCATGCCTTTGGCTACGCGTTCTAATGTTGATTCCGGTTTCTTCTCTATTTCAACTACGCCCTCTATTATTGTGATGTCTTTAGCCCCATGTTCCTTCAGCAGGGTTAGTATATCCTCAATAAGCCTTGCCGTAGTGAGAACGCCATACTTGGGAAAGTTGACTCCTTCATGCCAAACGCAGAAGTTAGGTTTGATAAAAACCTTGGATTGAGCGGAAATTCCTGCAAGCGCTCCAATGAGATCGACTGTTTTCTTCAGCGACTCAAGGGGCTTTTCATATTCCACGACTGCGACATCGTGCATTACACTTCCCGTCCTTGTCGATACGCAATTTCATATGCAATGAAGATCTATTGAGGCTTTATGATGTAGACCCTATAGGTATGTTAAGAGCGCTACAGTATGATTGTCAAGAGCGTTAAGAGAGGACGTTTAGAAACACCATTACCATTCCGTGCTTGACACGGAATCCAGAAAACCAAGCTTCAAAATTAGGGTGAAGTTATCTGGATACCGACTTTCGTCGGTATGGTAGACTCATTGCTAAACGACCTCTTAAGAAGTCGAAAGCGACAGGGAGACAGATTCATCCTTTCTTCATTGTCACCTTTTCATTCTTTGTGATAAAATTAGATTCACTAACACGAGCGATGCTGCGGAGGAGTGTGAATGGATAAACGTAAAATCCGTGTATTGCTTGGTAAGATAGGGCTTGATGGCCATGATAGAGGGATAAGGATGATCGCCACATGGCTCTCCAAAGGTGGCATGGAAGTAGTATATATGGGAACCCATCAGACAGCAGAGCGCATGGCGCGAACGGCGATCGATGAGGATGTAGATGTTATTGGCCTGAGTTTCCAGGGGGCAGACCATGTTCCCTTGGTCAGAATGATAGCTGACCAGATAAAGCGCAACAACCTGGAAGACAGACTGCTTGTAGTCGGTGGCAATATTCCTCGCCGTGATATCGAAGTGCTAAAACAGATGGGGGTTGATGAGGTGTTCCCCAGCGGCACAGCTATGAGCAAGTGCGTGGCCTACGTCCGGGAGAATGCTTTCAAGAGGAGGAATTGAGATGGTAGGGCAGATGAAGGAGCAGATAAAGGGCGGTTACTTCGAGAAAGCAGAGAGGCAGGAAACCTGGTCTGGTATTCCCGTGAAACCGCTTTATACCCCTGATGATGTCAAGAGCATAAAATATCCCGAGCAAGTTGGCGACCCGGGACAATATCCATATACCAGGGGTATATATAAGGACATGTATAGGGGCAGATTGTGGAGCCGGCGGCAGATCACGGGTTGCTCAACTCCAAAGCTGACTAACGAGCGGCTCAGGTATCTTATCAGCCAGGGGGAGAGCGCCATCAATGTCATCTGCGACCAACCCACTCAAATCCAGATTGACTCTGACCATCCCTGGGCGGAGGGAAGTGTGGGTCGTGCAGGTACTCCCATCAACACTATGCAGGATGTCTGGACCATCATGGACAGGATACGCTTGGACAAGACAAGCACCATGCTCACTGCGCATTCACCGCTTACTCTTCCTTCCTATATGTTATTGGCAGACAAACAGGGAGTACCTTACTCTGAACTGAGGGTGAGCGGTGTAATCACTCCCCCAACTGTATCAGCGCCAGTCTGTCTATACGGTGGCCGTGAATCAGCGGATCAGCAGGGAATCCCGTGGAGTACAGTGGTGACGCAATGTAACAATGAGCTGCTATATGATGTGCAACAAAATAGAATGAAGTAATTCGCTGACAAGCTGGAGTTCATCATAAAGAACTGCGATAAGATGTACCCGGCAAATTTCAATGGATACATCATTAGAGAAGTCGGCGTTGGAGCGGCTGAGGAGGTGGCTTGGGAATTTGCCAGAGCCTTCGAATCGTTCAATATGCTGATTAAACGTGGTATGGATATCAACCTCGTTGCGCAGAAAGTTAGCTTCACTTTTAGCTCTATGATCGATATATTTGAAGAGGCTGTTAAATTCAGGGCAGCCAGACGGGTCTGGGCACGCAATCTCAAGGGGAAATTTGGAGCCACTGATCCACGCGCTTTGTGGCTCAAGTTCCACGTTAATACGGCAGGAGTCATGATGGAGCGTCAGCAACCGATCATAAATATCGTTCGCGCTGCCTATGGCGCTTTGGCAGCGGTCCTGGGTGGCACACAATCACTTCAGGTGGCTGGTTATGACGAGGCAATAGCAATCCCGACAGAGGAAGCAGCAACCATTGCACTACGTACCCAGCAGATTTTAGCCTATGAGTCTGGAGTTGCGACGGTAGCCGATCCTTTGGGCGGCTCCTATTACGTGGAGAGCCTGACTGAAAAGATGGACGAGAAAATGCAAAAGATAATTGATACGATAGATGCAATGGGTGGAATGACGAAAGCGGTAATAAGCGGCTACATTGACCGTGAGATGGAAAAGGCCTGGCTGAAGTACCAGCAGGAACTAGAGGAGAAGAAACGCATCGTCGTCGGCGTTAATGAGTTTTCTATTCCTGAAGAGGAAGATGCTGATGTGGAGGCATATCACCACCAAGTTGACTTCGACTTGGTCCATAGATATATTGAGGACCTCAAAGAATTCAAGCGTACCCGCTCCCGAACGAAGGTTAAAAAAGCTTTGGAAAACCTGCGTGGTGCTGTCGAGACCAGCGACCCGGAGATACTCCGTTTTGAGATGGAGTGTTGCAAGGCCGGCTGCACTACTGGTGAGGTCGGTGGAGCTAAGAGGTTAGGTGTAGGTCTGCCCTATGACCCGATGGGGATACTGGAGTACCCCTTCGACTATCATGGGTAATCTAATTACGAGCAGCCGATTTTATTAACTCAATGAGATAATTTGTGTCTGCGCCAGCGCCAAAGACCTCTTTAATACCCTGTTTCTTTAGCCAGTCGATATCCTCATCAGGAATCAATCCTCCAACAAGAACCGTCACATTTCCCAAGCCCTTTTCTTTAAGCAAACGCATAACCACAGGAACGTGGGCATCGTAAGCACCTGTGGAGAAACTCATGCCAATGACATTAGCATCTTCTTGCACGGCCGAAGTAGCTATTTCTTCAGGTCGCATGTATACTATATAAACTACCTCAAAGCCTGCATCTCTCAAAATCGTGGCGATACTTTTCACTCCTCTATCATGGCACTCCATCCAATGCTTGACTAAAAGCACTTTAGTTTTGTCTTGGGATTTCAATTTATTTACCTCCCGGGTTAATTTGGGCTTGGCTCCGTCTACATTTGTACTGCCATAGTGTACTCCGGTCCCCACTTGAAAACTTTTCTCAATGTCTTCGATATCTCGCCACAGGTAGCCCTTGCTCTGGCAGCTTCGACACATGCTGGCATAACATGACCGTACTCACCTTTGTCCAACTGCTTGGCTGCTGCTACCAGAGCGTTGAGCGCTGCATCTGTTTTTGCCTGGTCGCGCTTAGCTTTGAATCCCTTAATGCGTTCTATAGCGACCTTAGCTACCTCGGGATCAGCTCTAAACGGTTTAATCACCTGTTTCTCTGGGACTGTATATTTGTTCCAACCCACGATTACGCGCTCGCCCTTGTCAATAGAACGGCGCCATTGGGCAGAGTGCTTCCGCAGTTCGGCCATCAGCATCCCATTCTTGTGGGCTTTAACAAAACCTCCGGCGTCCTCTATTTCCTTTAAAATCTTTCTCGCCTCTTGCTCCATTTTGTGCGTAAGCCATTCAACGTAGTAAGAACCGGCAAGCGGGTCGCTCACCTTAGTTATGCCCGTCTCATGACGTATTACCTGTTGTATCCTGAGCGCCAGAACAGCAGATTCTTCTGTAGGAATGCCAATCGGTTCGTCATATGCGGCGACTTCCATGGCTGTTGTCCCGGAAAGCGCCGCTCCCAGAGCATGGAAGGAGCTTCGAATCAGGTTGACTAACGGTTGTTGCTTTGTCAGCTCAAAACACGAAGTGTGGGTATGGGTCCTCAATTGCATGGACGAAGCTCTCTTGCAGCCATATTTTTCACGCGCAATATTAGCCCATAACTTTCTCCAAGCTCTGAACATGCAGATATACTCAAAGAAATCATTGCACTGAGCTATTTGAAATCCTATCCCGGGCATAAATGAATCCGGGTCCAGCCCTGCTGCCACGCAAGAGTCTGCAATAGCGATGGCAGTAGCTATACCATACGCCATCTGGTGAACGGCGTCTGCACCACTTTCCGACATGCCGTGGCCCTGAATGTTCGTATGATTCCAGTTGGGCATTTCTTTACTACAGAACCAGATTACATCTGTAGCCAGCTTCAAACCGCCTTCGGGTTCCCACATGTGGTTGGAGGCATACCAGGCTCCGAATTGCCAGTTCATAGTGTTCCCGCGAAGCTGGTTGGGTTTGAGGCCTTGTGTCTCTGCATAAACTATGAAGTGTGCGAGGTAAGCAAGGGTATCGCCGTTTATCAGTACAATGCTGGTCTTTGTCAGGTCCATGCCATGCAGCATTCGACCGAAATCTTCGAAGGTAGGGCAACTTACCCCATCCTTGCCAATATAACCCTGCGCATCAGGCTCATCTGGATCAACCCCAAAGTGAGTCGGCACATCACATACAATATTGTAAGCCCTGCCGCCAAAATAACCCTCCATCCCGGCCGCAGCGAGTTTGTCCATTCGCTCTCGTGTATGTTCAGGCAATCCATAGCCATGTACAGGCTGGTTTATCCAAGATTGAAATTGATAATGTATGGGATAGTTGCTTCTCATATAAGGATATGCGCCAGGGAAACCGATGTCTTTCTCAAAATCGAGGTCTTGTAAATCGAGTGGGGTATATAAGGGTTTTATCGGTATGCCGGAGGAGTCTGTTGTCGAAGAAAAGTCTTTACCCTGATATCGCTGAGCGATAGCTTCCTCGTATTGTTTCATGAGTTTGCGACATTGTTCCACTGTCTTTTCGTCAAACATTACTATCCTCCTATGTTGCGAAGTGTAATAGTCCTTCGTCTATGATTTAACTTCATCGCGATTACTATTTCTTATCCCTCGTTTCTCCTTTTAGAAAGCGGTCGAAGGCACTACTCATGAATTCTGTAGCGAATATTGAGGGCATCATTCGCTCAGCCTGCTGGTAATCGCACATGGCATTACGGTTGAGTACGCTTTTAATGTAGGCTTTGGCCATGTAGCTGTTGGCGGCGATCCGCCTGGCTATCTCTTCGCATTTCGGAATCAACTGGTCGTCCTCGAAAACGTCCAGCACGATTCCCAGGCGCTTCGCTTCCTCTGGGCTGAGCTCCACAGCCGACATACACAGATAGGCTATGACTTGCTTGCCAAGCTTCTCCAGTCCACGGGTCACCGCCCAAGCAGGCAGTGCACCGTGGTTGATTTCCTTTAGGGCAAACTTAGCGCTTTTGGCAGCAAACGTCATATCGCAAGCACCTGAAATCTCGAAGCCGAATCCGAAAGCTGCGCCGTTTACCGCAGCGATGACCGGGGTTTCGCTTAGCTCAATGGCCTTGAAAGGTTCGAAACATGCCTTGACGAAGTCAAATCCCGCTTCGGTCTTTCCAACAGTAGCGAATTGTTCGACATCCGCACCGGCGGAAAATACAGGGAAAGGGGTGCCTTTCTTAGGATGAGTGAAGGTTTGGCCAGTCAAAATGATGCAGCCAACATCTTTGTCTGCATCAAGCTCCTGTACCGCAGCAGCCAATTCACTAAAAATCTGCCGATTGGCTGCATTGAATTTATCAGGGCGGTTGAAAGTTATAATGGCAATGTTGCCCTTCTTCTCCACTTTCAATACTTCGTATTTCATAGGCCTCCTTAGTGAAATAAAATTAATTTCATAGGAGAGATTTTCAGGCGCTCTCCCATTCAGCCTGAATGATGGAAGGGAGTTTGACAGCCCGTTCTTTCCCGCTCATGAAGTCAAGGTACCTGATGCCCTGTGGATCGATCTTTCTAATCAATTCGAGTTCCTGCACTGTGGGTGGTTTGGTAACCGGGCAATCCGAAGGTATTTCCACTTTGAACCCTGTATTATTGAAAACATCCTCAGCCTTGACACCCCTGTGCAGAGACAGGGCTTTCCATTTGCCCCGCTCTACCATCTGCATGACACAGAGATTAGTCACCACAATCAGAGGACCAGGGCGCAGCCCCTGTGCCTTGCGTTCCTCGTCGGTAAAATAGTATCTCGTGCCCGTAATATAGTTAACCTTAGGTACAAATGTGTTTTTTGAATGTCCGGCAAAATAGGCAACTCCCTTTCGGTGCAGTCCGTAAACCACAGGTGCGCCTGCCCCTCCAGGAAGACGGATGGCGCGCGGGTTGACTTGGCCCGTTGGTTTGCCCTCGGCATCTTTGACTGGCAGGGCTAGCCAGGAAATGTTGATGTCCCCGTTGGCATCCAGTTGTGCGCTGGAAACAGCCTCAACATCTCCCATTCCGCGGAGGTGCAACGCCTCGATACATTCGGTCATAGACCAGAGCCCAGCTGAATACTCAGTGCAGGCAGCCTCCGAGGAGTGAAAACTCAACTGGAACGGAAGAGGGTCAACACCGCTATAACCAACGATGAAGGCATTGGGTGCGTGCGTCAACTTGGCCAGCATGTAGGCAGTGTACGCCAGCGGTGTGAACGAACCTAATATAATAGAATCGCCATCTTCGATGGTGCGTGCCAGGCTGACCACCATCTGGTCTGCTGCATCAAACTCGACAGCGGACTCTTTACTCAGCTCACGAGGAAATTCAATATACTTAGTATGTTTGGCCAAGCTTGTGAGTTTTTTCCTAGTTGTGTCCCCACCTACATTTCTTAGATACTCCTCCTCATTCTCACCAATGAGTTGCCGGATATATTCCGGAGCCGTCTTGGGGTCACCAAGGCCCTGGACGTCTTTCATCATTTGCAACAGATGAGCTGAATAATAAGGGACACAACTACAAGGGATAGCGCCAAAGGGGAGATGGATTAGCAGGTCCACTTCAGGTCTGAACAGCACAGTTGCCGTTTTATTTGTGCGGATTTGTTCTGGCGAGACAATCTCCTCCACAGTTACAATAACTGACCTGGCGGCCATTGCCATATCGAGGTCCGATGCTGACGTGCCGAAGATCTGTACATTGCCCTGCTCATCGGCTTTCTGTGCATGGATTATTGCCACATCGGGCGCAATAGCCTGTACGGCTGTAAGCTCTTTCCCTGTAAAGGGGCAAGTCACTGTTTTATATAGTTCAGGTGCTTCTTTGATGATATCAGACCCCTTGGGGCCAGCGAATGCGGCAAAGGGCAGGCCTCTACCTGCAGCCTGTAGCCCCTTGACCATGCTACAGCCCTCGATTTCGGTTAGTTTAATCAATTTTCTCTCCGCGACTCTGCGGAAGTTGGGGGGCAATCCGAACGACTCCAGGCTCAAGAAGCTGAACACTAGATGGTCAACCGCACCGGCTGCCAACAGCCATTCCATTTCCCATCCCCCAACGATAGACATCACTTTCAAACCAGTGATTTTCTGCCTGATGATTTCCCTAATGATTGCCATAGGCTTGTTGCAACTCCAGCCACCCCCAATGCCCACAAAACTTCCACTTTTCACATATTCTTTAATGTCGCCCAATTTCCCCAGCTTGCTGCGCAAAGTCATGTTTTGCTACTCTCCTTTATATTTAGCGGTGACCTTCTAACCTCGAGGATGAAAAAGCGAAATTATTCTAAGATTTACGTAGCTGAATGTCAATCTATCGTAATCGCTCTGCTTCCGTTTTGACAATTAGTGGAATGAAATTGTATACTACTTTCGCTTAACGCTGAAATAATCCAGAAAAGGTGATTCAAGCTACTATAAGTCTGGAGTATGCCACAAATACGCGTCTTATCTCCTTTCAAACGTCGAAACATTCATGCAGCAACAATTCATAGTTAGAATGTGAGGTGAACATGGTTTCGAAAAGAGAGCGCTTCAAGGTCCTTGTCAGCGATCCTCTGCTCAAAGAGATGGTCAATGAGGCAAAGAAACAGTACCCAGAGTACATCTCTAAGATAGATTTTGAGATTATGGAAAGAGCTGATGAGCAAGAGCTTGCAGCTAAGCTCCCTGGAGTTGATATCCTCATGTGTGCCAGAAGCAGGGTAAACAGGAATGTGCTGGAAAAGGCGGATAAGCTGTTTTTTATTCAGCAATGCAGCGCGGGATACGATAATATAGACCTCAAGGCGACGAGGGAGAAAGGTATCGATGTTTCAAATGCGGGCGGTGCCGGGGTTATTCCGGTGGCAGAGCATACGATAATGCTTATGCTGGCTATATCCAAGAACCTGATAAGATCAGACAGAACTATGAGAGCAGGGGAGTGGATATTCGGGGAGTGCGTAGGGAGAGTTTATGAACTGAGGGACAAGGTGCTGGGAATTATAGGACTGGGTAAAATCGGGGCGCAGGTGGCCAGGCTTGCTCACGCATTCGGTATGCAGGTGCAGTACTTTGACCCGTATCGTAAAGATACCAGCGACTTGGATTTTTCGGCAAAGAAAGTGTCCTTGGAAGAATTGCTGAAGACGTCAGACTACGTCAATATACATACTTTGTTAACACCTGAAACAAGAAGTCTCATCGGGCGAAAACAACTGGAAATGATGAAGCCTACAGCGTATCTAATAAATACCTCCAGGGGCGCTGTGGTTGATGAAGAGGCGTTGGCGGACATCCTGGAGCAAAAGAAGATTCGCGGGGCTGGGATAGATGTTTATGGAGAGCATGGTGACCCACCCCCAAAGAACAGCAGGCTGCTGAAGCGAGACAATGTGGTGCTAACGCCACATATCGGTGGAGTTACCGCCGAGGACCTTTATCGTAACTTCTACGTTTCGTCATTGGGCAATGTTATCGCTGTGATCAAAGGGGAGAAGCCGAAGTGGGTTATAAATTAAAAAGACCATCGGTATTCCGGCCTAGAAATAAAGCTGGTATACGGTGATGCTATTGAAATTAGATGTAATCAGATAGATGCATTGTTGGAGGTAAGAGATGCTACAGACGGAAAAAGGCGACACACTCGGAACAATACTGGACCGGGTGACCGCAAAATATCCCAAGAACGAGGCTATAATCCATGGCAGCTCAAGGATAACGTATGACACATACATGGATAAGGTGAATTCGATGGCCAACGCCTTGCTCAAGCTGGGCGTTGAGAAGGATGACAAAGTATCCATCTGGATGAGCAATAAGCCTGAGTGGGTCTACGCTCATTTTGCTGCTGTGAAAATAGGTGCACCCGTTATTCCACTAAGCACTCGATATAAGACACATGAACTCGAATATATTCTCAAGAAGTCTGATACCACTACCCTCTTCATGATGGAACGCTTTCTAAAACTGGACTATATCCCTATGATTTACGAGCTATGTCCGGAACTTAAGACGTGCAAGCCCGGAGATCTGCGAAGCGAAAAATTCCCGTTACTTAAGAGGATTATCATATTTAGTGAAAAAAGCTACGATGGAATGCTGGATTATGCCAAGGTACTGGAGTCTGGAAAAGATTATTTGAACAGCGCTGCATTGAAAAAAGCCCAACAGGCCATCAAACCGGAGGATGTCTACATAATCCCATTTACCTCGGGTACTACTGGTTTCCCTAAAGGAGTGGTCACCACCCATTCGCAGTATATCGGAGTCATAGAAGGCTTCAGTGAAAGATTCCAGATGACTGATAAGGACCGCATTCTGGTTGTATCTCCGTTCAATAATAACATGGGCAATATGACCGGCCTTACGCTGGGAGCATTACACGGGGCCTGCATTCTACCTATGGAAAGCTTCGATCCCGGAGAGGCTCTGAGGCTGATAGATGAGGAAAAGGCTACGAACTTCACCGGCGCTCCCACGATGTATATCATGATGCTCGATCACCCTGACTTCCCCAAGCGAAACACTAAGTCCATAAAAAGCGCGATAATTGGCGGGGCCGATGTCTCTCCGGATCTGGTTAAGACTATTATCGAAAAGATGGGCATAAAAGACATGATAGCCGGCTATGGCATGACCGAAAATACCGGCATCAGCACCTGTACGATGCGAGGAGACCCGCCCGAGTTGGTCGCAAATACTGCCGGCAAGCTCATGTTCAAAGGTTGTGACCTGAGGATTTTCGATCCTGATACTGATAAGGAAGTACCGCGGGGCACTCAGGGTGAGATTCGTACAAAGGGCTGGTTTGTAATGAAAGAGTATTACAAAATGCCCGAAGAAACTGCAAAAGCCTTTGATAAGAGCGGCTGGTTTCACACCGGCGACCTGGGCGTGATGGATGAGAAAGGGTATATAAAGATCACCGGTCGTTTGAAGGATATGTATATTTCAGGAGGTGTGAACGCATACCCTGCGGAGATAGAGAGCTTCCTCTATACACATCCAAAGGTGGCAATGGTTGCCGTATTTGGTGTGCCGGATAAGAGGATGGGTGAGGTAGGCGCAGCCTTCATAAAATTGAAGGATGGCCAAACTGCAACAGAGGAAGAGATCATAGCGTTTTCTAAAGAAAGGTTGGCCAATTACAAAGTCCCCAAGTATATAAGATTTGTGAAGGATTTTCCCATGACTCTTACAGGAAAAGTTCAGAAGTTTGTGCTAAAAGAACAAATTGTGAAGGAACTGGGACTAGATAAACAATAAGGCGATGTTCCCCTTGACACACGTACTATTTTGTGCTATACTCAAGCTAGACAGATAGGAAAGGGGTAACTCCCATGAAGAAGTATAGCACAAAAGACTTTGAAAGACAGTTCCCCGATGACGATGCTTGCCTAGACTGGCTACTTCACGCTCGGTGGCCTGATGGTGTGAAGTGCGAGAAATGCGGCAAGGTAACTAGACACTATCGGATTGCAGGTCGCCCTTGTTATTCCTGCGAGTTCTGCGGTAATCATATCTACCCTATGGCTGGTACGATTTTTGAGGATACAAAGTTTGACCATCTGAAACTATGGTTTAGAGCAGTAGCGTGTATGTCTGTGACTCGTTGTGGCATTTCTTCTCGTCAACTCAGCCGTGACCTCGGAGTTACGGTTAAGACTGGCTATAGAATGTGGAGACAAATCAGAAGCGTATTAGCAGACGGCAATCAGATAAAATTTGCTGGTAAGGTCGAGGTTGACGAAACCTACATCGGTGGAAAGAAGCAAGGTAAGCGAGGCAGAGGTTCAGAGAATAAAACCGTAGTCTTAGGTATTGTCGAGCGAAAAGGCAGAGCTAAGGCTATTGTAGTGCCAGATGTTAAGGCCAAAACGCTGATTCCAGCTATTGAAGCTAACGTTATAAAGGATGCTACGGTCTATACTGACGACCTCATGAGCTACGACAAGCTTGGAAATCTCGGCTTTGACCATAAGACTGTGCCTCACTCTCAAAAGGTCTATGTAACGAGTGACGACATTCATACAAATAGCGTTGAGGGCTTTTGGAGCCAGCTAAAGCGGAGCATTGATGGAACTTATCACCATGTAACGGCGGAGCATCTTCAAGAATACGCAGACGAATACAGTTTTAGGTATAGTCACAGGAAAGATGAAGAGCCAATGTTTAAGACGATGTTGGCCCAGGTGGTTCTACACGCTTCCGACAAGCCTTCGGTGAGGTAGCTACTTTCTTGAGGTCTGCTAATACCTGAACCTTAGTAGCTCCAGGCTCGTAATCTTCTAGATTTTTTGGTGTATTGGTTTTCTTCTTAGGCATTGACTTTGTGATATTTCTGTGAATATAATAAGGCTGGCAGGAGACGGTGCACCCTGCGAGGTGACAAGCCTAATTTAAGTTGAGATGCTGTGAACATCCCAACAGGCTGCGATGCGACGCCGCCTCCTGCTATTTGGCCTCGTAGCTTAATGGATAGAGCTGAGTGGACCGCACCCTCAAGATGTGGGTTCAACTCCCACCGAGGCCAACCCTTTACATAATCAATATACATCAGTGTGGAGTCAATAGAAAGACACATGACCAATACTACGCAGTCAAGAATTCAAAATGATGTCATAATGCTATAGTGTCAGGGAGGAAGCCTATGGTAACACTAAATGGACTCACAGTAGAAGAAGCATTACGGGCCGAGATTGCGGATGCTAGGGAAAAGCAAAGGCAAGCTCAAGAGATTATGAGACTAGCAGAGCTTGACGTGAAGCGTTTCGGAGATTATGCAGACCATATGGAGAAGGCACTGGAACTTCGCAAAGAACTTGGTCACAATGGACACATACCCATAGATAGAGAACGATTATTCAAGCAATCAACTTGGGCTAATCTAAAGATGATAATGGAGGGCAACAAGGGAATCTTAGTTGTCAATGAGGCCGTCTCGTTACTGAGTAACATGAAGGTCTTTAATGACCGAGAACACGCTCGACATACAATATATTCAACCATACATAACCACCGAGACTCCCTGGAAAAGGTGCGTGATGGAGTGTATCGACTAAGAGAGATGGGCAATGTGGAACAGAAACACACCCAAGTAGACCTTAATAATCCCATGTCATTTCAGGATGGTGTTGCCAAGGCTTTACAAGACGCTCACGGTGAGCCATTGAGTAGCACTGAAATATGGCATCGTATGCAGGTTATGGGGATAAAGTCGAACGCAAAGAAGCCACTCGGTTGGATAGATTGGAGTGCTAAAAAGGTTCATGCCGAGAAAGTCGCACCTCACACTTGGCGATGGAACGGATAAGTAGGGTAAAACTACAGAATTACCAACTAAAAAGGATGGAGGTATGCTATGCCTAATAAGTATGGTGTGAGAATATACCCACCCTTTCCAGATTCAGACAAGATTCTAATTCTACAGACTATTAAAAGACCAGAAAGTCCGCGTTACGTCATTAACCTACGAGAAGATGGTAAACATCAAACCCATACAAGTGTGAATGATATTGCGACTATTGCAGATACAGTTCAGCGCTACCTGAAAGGGGAATTGCAGTAGGAGTCAACCCTTTTCGCCTTCCGTTTTATTGCCAAACTCTAAAGACATACGTGCCTATAAGGGAACATCGCCAACAATAAAGCCTCTAATTATCGCTGAAATAGAGCAGTTCTGTAAGGAGGGAATAAGGGTGAATTTCAATCTAACTGAGCAGCAGGAGATGTTCCAGAGGTCAGTCAGGAGATTTGCTGAGGCTGAGTTAACGCCGCTGATAGACGTAATGGACAAGGAAAACAGATACCCCTTTGAGATACGGCCGAAATTGGTTGCCATGAATCTTTTGGGGATCCCGTTTGACCCGAAATATGGTGGAGCCGGTGCGGACTATGTAAGCCTGGCTCTAGCTATGGAAGAAGTAGCGAAGGTATTGGCTCCCATGGCTATATCCATGCAAGTAGGAAACGTCACTGCTGACAGATTCAGTAAACTTGGCACCGAAGAACAGAAAAGAGAATTCATGATTCCGATCTGTGAAGGGAAGAGAGTCGTCTGCTTTGCATTCACAGAGCCGGATACGGGCTCGAATCCAAAAATGATTAAAACAACAGCAACATCGGCGGGCGATGGCTATGTAGTGAACGGCATTAAAAGATTCATCACGCATGGGACGTTTGCTGACGCGGCATTAATCTTTGCTAAAGATGACGACGGAGATATCAGCCTATTCATAGTTGAAACGGATCGGAAGGGATTTTCTACCGACAAGAAGATGGACAAATTGGGTTTAAGGGGAACGGAACTTTGCGATCTGATAATGAATGATGTCCATATACCTAAAAAGAATATTTTGGGAGGGAAAGGCAAGAAATTCGATGCTTTGAAGGATGCCATGACCATAGGCAAATTGTGTTTAAGTGCCCAGTGTGTCGGGCTCATGCAGGCTGCTCTGACAGAAGCCATTAGATACTCGGTGCATCGAATGCATTTCGACCATCCCATATTCGACCTGCAGGCTATTCACTGGCTACTTGCCGAGATGGCATCTAGACTGGAGGCAGCGCGATGGCTCACTTACCGGGCTGCTTTCTTGAAAGACCAGGGTATGGACACCATAAAAGACATGGCGATTACCAAGTTATTTGTCACCTCAACGGCGGTAGAGTTGGTTAGATGGGGAATGCAAGTTCATGGCGCTTATGGCATTAGCAAAGAATATAAGATCGAGCGGCTTTTCAGAGACGCTAAGATGTATGAGTTGCTCGAAGGTACTTCTGAGATACAACGGGAATTGATAGTTAAGCGCTTACCCAGGTAACAAGTCTGTATGAGCAGCCTTGGGTCTACCATTGTAATGACATAGTGCTAACTGAACCAATGAGCCAAATAAAAACCTAGTCCACTTTAATTATGGCAGCATTGGCCTGGCCTAATCCCCCGCATATAGCGCCCAAGCCATAGCCACCGCCTCTCCTTTGGAGCTCGTACATCAGGTTCATTATAATCCTTGCGCCGCTAGCTGTGTTGGGATGCCCTATAGCGATGGCACTTCCGTTAATATTTATCTTATCTCTTACATTCTGTAATTTCTTTTTGTCATCCCCGGCTATTAGCTTCGTAGATACCAGAGGCACGCAGGCAAAGGCCTCATTTATCTCCATAACTAACATATCATCAATACTCAGTTGAGCTTTCTTAAGGACACGCTGTATGGCATGGCCCGGCGCCTCAGCGATTCGGCTGGCTGAAATGGCAATCGATACTTGGGCAACCAAAGTTGCCAAAGGTGGGAGCCCCAGGTCTCCAGCCCGCCTCCGCGTCATTAAGAGGATTGCAGCAGCTCCGTCGTTCATCCCGGGAGCATTACCGGCAGTGATGGCTCGGGTATTGTATATAGTCTTCAGCTTCGAGAGTCTCTCCAGGCTAGTATCAGGCCGATATTGTTCATCAATGTTTAATAATTTAGACACTCCACCCGGCTGCGGTATATTGAGCGATATCAGCTCATCCTTAAATTTGCCGGCATTCCAGGCATTGCCATAGTTAACATGGCTTCGCAGGGCCCATTCGTCCTGCTCACGTCTATCTACTCCATACTCGGCAGCTACATTATCAGCATCAACAGCCACCGGATTAAAATCCTTATAACCCAGCGCTTGCAGGGGGTCTTCCATCTTTACATCACCCAGCCGATAACCGCTGAATCGCAGTCCTCTAACGATAAGAGGTTCCTGACTAAAAGATGTGGCGCCGCCGGCAATGGCCACATCGATTTCTCCCGAGGCAATGGTCATAGCAGCAAGTTTGACGGCATGCATTGCGGAGACACACGCCATGTCAAAAGATATAGACGAAGTCTCATGAGGAAGTCCTGCCTTGATAAGCGATTGTCTGGCAGCAACAGGGGTAAAGGTGTCTTTACACGGTGATGTATCTCCTACCCCCCAGAAAACCCAATCTACGGCATTCGGGTTGATTTTGACTCGATTAAGCACCTCTCTGATCGGGATTGCCCCTAAGTCATAATAATCGAAGTCCTTTAGCATGCCCCCGTATTTTCCGAAAGGTGTCCTGGCTGCACTGACTATAACTACATCATTTTCACCAGACACTGCCTTACTCCAGTTGCTTAACTTCTTTGGAGAACAACCCTCACTTCAGTGATGACTACGAAGAATAGCTGTAAAACCCTTTGCCGGCTTTTCTCCCCAGATGACCGGCTCGAACCATTTGTCGCAGCAGTAATGGCGGACGATATTTGGGGTCGCCATACTCTCTGTACAGGTTTTCAATAACGTAAAGCAGTGTGTCCAATCCCACGAAATCCGCTAACTCCAAGGGGCCCATAGGATGATTCATCCCCAGCTTCATGCTTTTATCAATATCCTCGGCGCTGGCTATGCCTTCAGCAAATGCATGAATCGCCTCATTCATCAGGACAGCAATGAATCTGCTGGTAGCAAAACCTGGTGTGTCAGAAACGACTATCGGCGTTTTCCCCATCTTAACTGATAACTCTTCTATTGCTCTGATGGTTTTCTCGCTGGTGCTATATCCCCGAACTATCTCCACTAGCTGCATCATAGGTACCGGGTTCATGAAATGCATGCCTATAAACCGGTCTGCCCTCTTGGTGGCGGATGCCATCTCAGTGATGCTCAGCCCCGAGGTGTTAGAGGCGAAAATAACGTGAGATGGGCACTCGTTGTCTATGGCTTTGAAGGTTTCTTTTTTGAGGGGCAATATCTCCGGGATGGCCTCTATTACGACATCAACATCTTTAACAGCTTCAATCAGCTTAGTTGTACATTTTATCCTTGACAAAGCAGTATCTGCATCAGCTTGGGTAATCTTCCCCTTTTTAACCATGCGTCCCAGGCTCTGTTTAACAGCAGTCATGCCCTTCTCAAGAAACTTGTCCTCCATATCTCTCAGCTTCACTTCAAGACCGGCCTGGGCTGCAACCTGGGCGATACCTGCGCCCATAAGCCCTGCGCCCAGTACACATACCTTACGTATTGTTGCCATTATGCCCACCTTAGCCGGAATTATAGCAGCTTGAACGTGTGCCTGCAATTTCACCTTTTTCGTTATTCTCGGTAGCCGGTGAACAATCAATGGGATGTTTTGACTTCAAAATATGCTGTGTTATAATCTGAAAACTGGGGCTGTGCAAACAGGGGTGTAGCTCAGTCAGGTAGAGCGGCGGTCTCCAAAACCGTTGGTCGTGGGTTCGAATCCTGCCACCCCTGCCATTTGCCGAGGTGGTGGAACCTGGTAGACACGCCATCTTGAGGGGGTGGTGAGCGAAAGCTCGTAGGAGTTCAAATCTCCTCCTCGGCACCATACTATAATAACAAGTAAGACGAGCGGAAGTAGTTCAGCGGTAGAATGCCTCCTTGCCAAGGAGGAGGTCGCGGGTTCGAATCCGCTCGTCGCCTCCATTCAACAGCTAACGGCTTCCTGTGAGGGCATTAACATATGTTGCTCCGGGGCACCTAATTGACCTGCAATATATCTGATACAACCACTCAATGCTGTTCAACGTTACCTAAGAGGCGACCCTTAATTTGTCTCTGTATTCATATGTTGCTGTGAACAAAGTGACCCCTAGGCTTACACAAATTTGAGTTGCTTCCAGATGTCATATGTTTGTAATTTTTTAGTTTCAGATTTTATGACTATTACATTTGAGCCAGATACACTTTAGACATTGGGTACTGACCGACTGACTGCAACTTCTTAGTTAGTATAATTAGAAGCGAGAGGAAAGAGAATAAAAGCGAAACATGACTTTTCTCAACAGGCGCAGAGAACTAAACGAAATCAAGCGGTTAAAGAAAGACGGAAGTTTTGCTTTTGAAGAGGCGAGACAGCTTTTTGCTGCCTTATCTTTGAACGAAGAGCCAATGGGCGTGTATTACTCCAGCCGTAAACCGACCGAATGTATTACTCCCCCAATGAGTCATTTGCCGACATTCGAGGAAGAGCAGTGCGGGGAGGCAAATCTCGGTGAAGTTCTAAAAACCACTTCGTGCATTTTCCAGAGCATATTACGTGCGAGACGAAATAGGATTGCCGCCTGTTTTGACCGGGAGCACTATGGTTGTTTGGGCGGTGCTTTTGCTCTTGGGTTCAATAAGCCCCAACTGGAAATAGTCGTTCGATATGTTTCAACGGGACTCCCGGGCACTAGAGAGGGAGAGCTTTACGCGGAATCGCCGGAGTTGAGTCGGATGTTTTTCGAGTATGTCAACCCCCGACTGGCACCGGCCGAATACACCATTTTTAAGCCACTGAGTAAATTTGATTCGGGTGATGTTCCCGAGCTAGTTGTATTTTTCGATAGACCTGAAGTCATTTCAGGTTTGCACCAGTTAGCTGGGTTTGTGATGCACGACCCTGAAGCAGTTTGTTCGCCGATGGGTGCTGGTTGCTTTAACGCGGTGACCTGGCCGCTAAAGTATATGTGTCAGGGTGAGATGAAAGCTGTTCTGGGTAGCTGGGACCCCTCATGCCGGAGGTATTTCCGCATTGACGAAATTACCTTTTCGATGCCATACGAGATGTTGAGAATGATGGCGGAGCACTGGAAGGAGTCCTTCCTCGGTATTACCGGGAATTCGACCTGGGAAATGGTGAGGAAACGCGCTCGGCTCAGCCAACAAAGATGGGGAGAAAAGATGCCGGATTGGAACTCAGTCTAACGCGGAGCTAAACATAGATTCATCGAAAATTCGTATTCAAGGAGCAGTATGGAACATAAAGTAGTGTTGCCTCTTTATGAGGGAAGTTGACTCCTGTCAATGCGTGATGTCTCGGATCACCCTCTATTCCAGGATTCTGACTATCCCCACATTATTAACTCGCCATCTATTACGAATCGCCACAAGATTTGGCTATCCGCTGTCGCCTCTTCTTTTTAGCCAACTCAAAGCCTTCACAACGACTTTATCTTGATATGCCCAGGTATTCGCTGTACCGGACTACGTGGGAGAGCGCTCTGGCTGCCCTCTCAGGAGTGGGGTACGGGACAAGATGGTTCTGTTCCATCAAGCTGTACACTTCTCCCTGTTTCACAATCCCGATGCCCATGGAACAGAAGATTACAGGCTTATCATACCTGCCCATCATTTCTTTCACTCTGTTCAATTCCATCAGGTCTTTTTTCTCCATCAGCTTTCCCATTTCGTCGAGATTAGTGACCCAGGGGGCATGCAGGGAAAACCACGCGACGAAGCTGCGTGTTGCAGCGGGAGAACCTATTACCAGCACGACATCTACGTTATCGTCCTCTATCAGCGGCCAGAGGCAGTCATAGTTGAAACGGTCGCCGCCAATGTCGACTGGGTTCCCATGTGACCACCGGCGTGATAGGACTGAGTTCAGCTTACCTATTGTTGCAGGCGACAGCGGAGGCAGTTCCAGACCATGCCTTGCTACAGTATCTGCGGTCATAACAGCCATACCTCCACCTATCGACAGCACCCCCACCCGCTTTCCTTTGGGCAGCGGCTGTCCCAGTAGAAGCAGCGCAACGTCAATCAGCTCGCCAATTTCTTCTACCCTGATGACCCCGGCCTGCTTGAACGCCGCATCGCTGACTGTGTCCGAACCTGCCAGAGCAGCAGTGTGCGACCGCGCTGCCTTGGCGCCAGCCTGAGTTCCACCTGCCTTCATTACAACAATGGGTTTCTTTTTCGTAATCTCTTTCGCTAACTCGAAAAAGCGGCGGCCCTCTCGAAGGCCTTCGATGTAGCCTAGAATGACCTTGGTTTCATCATCCTGTGCCAGATACTCGAGGTAGTCCTCAAAATGCAGAGCAGCCTCATTACCGCTGCTGACGTATTTGCTGAATCCCAGGCCGCTTTCCAGGCCCGAGATAATAATCGATTGCCCTGAGTTCCCGCTCTGAGATATAAGCCCCACCGGCCCTCTCCTCAACGGTGGCAGAAAAATGACGGTATTGAAGTTAGAGTAAGTATCGAAAAGCCCCATGCAGTTTGGCCCTACGAACGGTATGCCTCCGCGCCTGGCGACCTCTACTATCTGCTCCTGAACTTTCGCCCCTTCTTCGCCTGTCTCGGCAAGCCCTCCTGAAATTACTACAACGCCTTTTACCTGCTTCCGAACACAGTCCTCCATAGCCGCCGGCACATACTTAAACGGCACCGTAATGACCGCCAAATCTACAGGACCAGGCACATCCAGTATGCTCGGATAGGCCTTCAACCCGAGCACTTCAGCCTCTCTATTGTTCACAGCGTATATTTCCCTGCTTTTATCGCCTAGCAGCAGGGCAAGTATATTAAAGCCCCACTTGCCCAGCGTATTGGATGCACCAATCAAGGCTACTGAACGCGGATTGAACATGTTGTCCAACTGCTCTTTAAATGTCATTTCTCCATATCCTGAATATAATTTTTCCTGAACGTTCATAATTCTGCCCTTTCATCCGGGAGATTTCGCCTCTTGATACCTATTATCTACCTTGCAATGTTAGGGTACAGGCGTGCTGATATTATAACCAAAATCACTGTCGCAAAAATCAAGACGCCGAAATCAAGCCCTAACCCATACTCGCTCACCCCGTGAGACAACATCAACGTCCGCAGCACATCTACCTGGTAGGTCAGCGGGTTTATATGTGCGATTACCTGCAGCCAGCGAGGCATCACAGAGATAGGATAGATTGCGCTGCTAGCGAAGAAGAGCGGCATCGTCAGTACCTGGCCGATACCCATAAAACGTTCGCGTGTCTTAACCAGAAACGCCACAATCATGGAAAGCGAGGAGAAAGCCGTGGCTCCGATAAGAACGGCAGCCAGCACGCCTAATAGAGCCAGCGGGTTCCAGTTAATATCTACCCGGAGGATTACCGCCAGGATAAATATAAGCACAGCCTGGGGCAAGCCGCGTACACCACCTGACAGCGCTTTACCCAGTGCCAGTGCGCCGCGTGAGGTGGGACTGACCAAGAACTTATGAACTATACCAAGATCCCGTTCCCAGATAAGGGCTATGCCGCTGAAAATGGCGATGAACAGCGTGCTCTGGGCCAGAACGCCCGGGGTCAGAAAGTCTATATAGCGCAGGCTCCCTGTCGGTATGGCTCTAAAGTGAGTGAACACCTCGCCAAATACCAGAAGCCATATAACTGGCTGCACGGCGCGCATAATTATCTCAGTCGGATCGTGGCGTATTTTGCGCATCTCAAATTCGGACATGGCTAATGTCTTGTCCATGAAGCCGCCGATAACAGACAAAGGGTTTCTAGACCTGGGCAGAGCGGCCTCAGCCGAGCCGCCGCGCTGTGCGCCTCGTCCTCGAGACATCACGATAGCTTCCTCCTGATTCCAATTCGCTCCCTGTATGATAGATAAACACATCCTCCAGTGTGGCGCCCTCTCGACCTATAGATGTCTTAAGGTCATTCGGTTTACCTGTTACAACCACATTGCCCCGGTGCATAATCGCCACCCGGTCGCACATTCTGTCCGCTTCTTCCATCAGATGTGTGGTCATGAATATAGTTGTCCCGTATTCACCCCGCACCCCATCTAAATGATCCCAGACCGCTTTGAGAGCTAGAGGGTCCAAACCCACCGTTGGCTCATCCAGGAACAGCACCTCAGGGCGATGCAATATGGACTGAGCGATCTCCAGACGCCTCACCATACCGCCGGAGTACGTGCGCACGAGTCTGTCTGCCTCTTCCTCCAAGCCCATAAACTTAAGGGCATTCTGTATCCGTGTCTTCCTCTCGCCCCGTGGTATATCGTAAAGCCTGGCAAACATGAGCAAATTTTCGTAGCCTGTAAGCGTGCCCTCAGTTGACAGCATCTGCGGTACATAACCTATCATACGACGAACTTCTCCGGCACGGCGGAGAATGCTGAACCCTGCCACGCTGGCATCGCCGGAAGTAGGCGGCAGCAGGGTGATTAGCATCTTAATCGCTGTAGTCTTGCCGGCGCCATTCGGACCCAGCAGCCCGAAAGTCTCTCCCGGCTCCACCGAGATGGTCATCGCGTTTACAGCGGTGATCTCTCCAAAGGAGCGAGTGAGCGCATTGGTTTCTATAATTGGAGCAATCATTGAACCGACACGCCCCCTTTGCTTGCAGGCGACCCCTCCGGCTCGAAGACCTGGCCTAACATCTTCAATGCTTCTACTACCTTGGCCTGCTGCTCAGGCAGAAGAAGTCCCAATACCTCAGCCAGGCGTGCCTCGGTCATTCTGCGCGTTCGCTTGAGCTCGGCGAGACCATGCGCACTCAGCCTCAAGCTAACATACCGTCGGTCATCGGCAGCCACCTTGCGTATGACCAGTTTTCTCGCAACTAAAGCATCAACAGTCTTGGACATAGATGGCAGCTTCAACCCGATATGTTCTGCTACCTCCGACTGCGAGGCCCCTTCATTTCGATAGATATATCCTAGCGTTCGCAACTGCGGCACTGTTAGACCCGGTGCGCGATGGCTGCGCATCTCCATGCGGATGCGGCGCATCACCATGGGGACTACTTCCATCAAAAAGGAGGCGCCTTCGAGGTCGGCGGTTGGAGAGATAGTTTCATCATTCAACTGTTTCATAAGTAAAGTATAGACCTTTCAGCGTGAAAAGTCAATAAGAATTGCACAGAAAAAGTTTAAAAATTGTAACATTTCGGAAAGTGACCAGCCAGACACTACTATAGAGCAATCCATTCATCCCTTGGATTAGGGGCCAAGTCTGAAAGGGGGATAACGGTCTGTTGCTAACAGGAAAGCATAGGCCGCAACTCTTAAAGCCCATCTGAACACGCCTTCCACGAAATCGAACATGCCTTTCGGATAGCGGCCTGTAAACAGGATAGAGAACCAGGCGACCACCACCATTGCCAGAGCAACGATGCTCAGGGAAAAGAGCGCAACATAATGTGGAATAGCCAGCAGCCATTTTATCAGAGGCAGCCAGCGATGCAGCTCCTCCTCAGCCTTGGGATAGGGGATTTCGATATGATACAACCGCTCATCGTCTGTTGAAGGATATTCGTCCCTCAATAACGCAAGGTAGGCCCAGACACGGGTACCGAACTTGGTTAGAGACAGAAACCAGTCGAACCACCACCTGGGGTACTTTTGCAGAAACAACAACATCAACACCGTGGAGATGAAGACAAACCCGCCTGCGAGAACCATACCACCGCTTATAAAAACGAAGACTATGAAAATTGGAATTGCTATAAGAAGCCTGAAAAAGGTGGTTATCCGGTTCCTCTTTTTATCAGGGTAATCAACAGACAGATTAATCGGGTATCTCTTTGCTGCCTCTGTCACAATAAGACCTCCAGATAGGACCCTCGCTGTTCCCGCGCGGGGCGCAAATCTTCCGCAATTGTAACACAGAAAGCGCACTTCTAGTATAATCTCCCCCCATTGACATCGGCGCTCTCTGATTGTATCTTGATAGCAAATGGCACAGAATATTAAATGCCCCCGCTGCGGCAGATATACAGCCGATGCAACTTACTGTCAGTATTGCGGCAAGGCTCTGCATGCCTGCCCTGTGTGTGGCGCCAGGATATCCCGAAACGCCCTATTCTGTCCTGAGTGCGGAGCACCTATCTCTAAGAACCAAAGGGAAGTAATAGCCACAGAGCACACTTCGTGGGCCTGGTGGATACTGCCATTAGCACTAGGTTGGATAGGCGGCGTCATTGCCTGGGCCATGAATCGATACAAGGACCCCGCCAAAGCTAGTTACATGCTCTGGTTTGGGGTATCTTTGACCGTGATAGAGATCATCATCACCATAGCAATAAACGTGTCACAACATGGTTAGACCGCACCTTAACCATTGTCCATGAGCCAACGACGGCATCGAAAATGCCGAGGTGGCGGAACCGGCAGACGCGACGGACTTAAAATCCGTTGGGCTTCGGCCCTTGCGGGTTCAAATCCCGCCCTCGGCACCACCCTTACCCCCATTTATTAGTTACATGGGTACTAGAATACTTGTTACATAAGTTTCATGGGTAATAGAATACTTGTTAAACAGGTAGGGTGTCAATAGTGCCGAGTTTATTAAACCCCATGCTACCGACTACGTCCATAAAAATGGGGGCAAGCCTTTGCCGCAGACCCTCCGCGCAGATCACAAAATTTCGTAGCTACGGGGGCTTGGCAGCGGCAAAATGCTCCTGATATCTTACCGCCACACTCGACAGGTCGTCAAGTTGTCATTCTATTTGATTTAATAGACAATCTGTGCCTATGATGGGGGCAACCCATCAATCTTTGGTTGATTTTCCCCTGCGGTTCAACTGAAGCAGGGGGTAGCAATGCCCCCCTTAGTTGCTGATGTTTGCCGCCGGGTGAGCCCTGTCAAGGCTTTACCGTCTTGGCGGCGCGTAGCGGCCTTGACAGGTTGCATCACCCCCCGGGGCGGCTATAATTCAGTGCCCTGGGGGCATTGCGGGTAGTAGTGGTCGTTGTAGTGATATTGGTGGGGGTGTTAGGGGGCCGGGGTT
>DAOUMT010000133.1:0-11308 GCA_034409195.1 Dehalococcoidia bacterium | reverse complement strand
GCATACCCTCAAGCAGTCTCATCTGGGTTGCGGGGGTGGTGGCTAATCCGCGGATTGCCGAACTTGACGTCGAAAAAGATAACATTGGTCGTGTTTTAGTCGACGAGTATCTACAGGTATCCGGGTTTCCAGGTGTATATGCTGTCGGCGATTGTGCGCATTTTGATAATCCGAGAACTGGTAAACCGATACCGCCCCGAGCGCACACGGCAGTACGCCAGGCCAAGACAGTTGCCCATAATATTCTGGCCGAGATCCGGGGCAGAGATAAAAAGCCTTACCATTATTCCAGCAATTCAGAAGCTGTCTCTTTGGGTTCCTCTAAGGCAGTATTTCGCTTTCACAGTTTGCGCATTCACGGCTTCCCAGCGCTTCTTATTTGGCTGGTGGGTTACTCTACGCTCATTACCGGTACATACAACCGCATCAGGATAATAACAGATTGGCTATTATCTTTGGTGTTTGGCCGGGATACCACATTGCTCAAGCCAATGAAGTAGAAACTTTGAGGAACGAAGCGTTCACCCTATAATGCAACAAAGTGGGCAAAAGCGTACAATAGACAGAACTTTTAAACTTTCCTTCAGTCTAAATCCCTAATTGTTCAATTGGGCATAGGTTGTGCTACCGAAATGTCACTAGACGGCAAACAGATTTGTTATCTCGACTGCACAATGTGCATTATAAAGAGCGCGGGAAGTCCCATGGATTGCTTATTGGTTAGAAATCGTTATTGGTTTACGTCGGCAAAAGGAACAAGCGTAACACAATCCGTTTAAAAAGAAGATGACCGAGCGTGAAATTAGCGTCAATCTTTGAGATACGGCCTAAGCCTGTTGAGTATGGACTTACGGAATAATCCCGGGAAAAGGTCGTGAAAAGCGAGGAGAAACCTTGAATTGAGGGGCACTATAGTCTCGAACCGTTCCTTTTCGATTGCCGTCCTGATGGCCTTTGCTACGCCGATTGGTGGTACGTTGCATTGCCGCCCGTAATATTCGCCCAGTCTCGTAGTAGTGCTAGCAAGAATATCAGTATGAATGCTGGCAGGCAAGACTACGCCAACATGGATGCCCGAATCTGCCAGTTCAAAGTACAATGCTTCCGAGAAAGCATAGAGAGCAGCTTTGCTTGCCGCATAGCCCGTAGTGCCGGGGACAATGAGTTTCCCGCCGACTGATGTTACGTTCAGGATTACGCCTTTGCCCTGCTTCCTCATTATAGGAACCACTGATCTTATTAAGTTCAACGCTCCGTAGAAATTGATTTGAAGATGTTCGTCAAATTCATCTTTAGTAAAATCATCGAACAGCTTAACATTCATTATTCCCGCATTATTTATAAGTACATCAATCTGTTGAAAGCGTTCGTAGACCCTGCTTACCATCTTTTGTACCATATCCTCAGCGGATACATCGCACACTTCGATAACAGTTTCTGGTCTGTACCTGCGGGCTTCTTCAGCAACCGATGCAAGTTTAGACTCTGTTCTCCCTATCAGCACCGGGATGGCGCCACATCTTGCCATTTCTATTGCGGTCTCTTTCCCAATGCCGCTACCGGCGCCGGTAATCAAGACTACTTTATCTCGTAAATTCACCTACCAGCTTCCTCCTATTTTCGGTCTCGACTTTTCAGATATTTCAGTATAACATCCTGCAACGGGAAAGCCATCTGATATATTTTGTCGGACACCATGCTGGTCACAGAACGAATGGTATCGCCGGCGAAGAAAAGGCCCTTTATATTTGGTGATTGTATGTCTATTTCGGTGGGAACAGCGGCCCAGGCATACCTGCCCCAGTTCAACGCAAGCGTCATGCCTTCGTGCTGAATGGCTTCAATAAAGCCTGGGAAAGCCTTGTTAACAGTTTCCTTGAATCTTCGGTTACCTTCATTTACCTGGCTCATATCCGAAATCAGCCCAAAAGGTGTCGCATCAAGCCCGCCGGGGATATACCCGTATATCAGCTGTTTCCCAGGAGGCTCGGTTGCATTGAAAAACGAGCCTACACAGAGGTCACCAACATAGGTAGGAATTCCGTAGTCAGCATCATACAAATGTATCCACCCAGGCCCTTTTCGAGGTACGATTTCTTCCCGGAGAAGGTAGAAAGTGGAGAGATCTTCAAACGCAAGGTTCGCGCACAACCGGATGGATTCAGCCCAGTCGTCGGTAAGGAATTCCTTTCTGAGCACATTAGTCCTAACAGCCTCAAATATAGGCATTGCGCAAACAGCAGCCGAAGCAGAGTACTCTTCCAAAAAACCTGTTCTGTTATTCTGGACTACTACCCCCTTGGCTCTACCATTCTCGATCAAGATTGTCCGCGCTCTCCTGTTAGTCAGGATATCGCCACCGTGCTCAGTGTAGTATTCCGTCAAAGGTGCGATTACCAGGTCCTCCATGTTGCCATGCTTCGGGTACCAGAAAAGCAGCGCACCTACACGCGGGAAGGTCCCGAGCACATTAGCAAAGGCACCGAAGTTTACGACATCAGCCGGGGCTCCCATCAGAGGAGCTGCGACGTTGAGTATGACCCTGGCTAACTCGTCTTCAATATTCCTATCTATCCAGCTGGCAAAACTTAAGCTGACCAATTTACGGCACTCTTCTTCAGACATATCTTC
The DNA here is from genome assembly GCA_034409195.1 of Dehalococcoidia bacterium. Lineage (GTDB taxonomy): Bacteria > Chloroflexota > Dehalococcoidia > SZUA-161 > SZUA-161 > JACWAE01. The sequence goes on along the minus strand of DAOUMT010000133.1, from coordinate 8,677 downwards.
CATAATTCTGAAACCTTTGGTAAGAGCCTGCTTTGTGCTCTCTTCCATTGCCATGCCACTGGCAAAGGCGAACATCTCGAAGAAATTGTTCACGCCCTTTGATTTATCCATGCTAAAGAATTCGATTCTTCTGGGGTTATCCCTGCTTACCATTCCCATAGTCCACGTGATGACCTTTGCCTCGACTGGAATCTTAAGGAAAGAGAGGAATTTGTAGAGAAAGGTCTCTTGAGGTGAACTCACCATGCCAGTCGGCATGCGTATGCCGTTATCGGAGCGGCAACCGTGGAATCGGACGGCCCTGTAGCGCCCACCTACTGCCGGCGCTCTTTCTATGATTACTGAACTTATGCCCTCTTTAGCCAGCAGGCTGCCAATGGAAAGGCCTCCAGGCCCACCACCCACAATTGCAACGTCGTATTTAGTCTTCATTTAGATCCCTCCGATTACAACCATCGATTTTTACTCTTCTCCGGCAAGAGAGTTTCCACGCCTTTGCTGCTGCCTCAGGCCGTGATTCTAACATTTCCGCCCATAGCTCGCAACCACAGCATTCTGAGTCTTCGTTAAACCATCACCCAACACTGCCGTTCATAAACGGCCTCATACTTAATAGCTTGACAATAACTGTTAGAGAGTTATACTAAAATTGGTTTGTTTTCGTCAAACATGAGTTTCTCAGCCTACAGTGCCTTTAGGAGCAATCAGCCTCATGAATCTGAAAATCCTTAAGATAGTAACCATATTAGCTCCCGCTATCTTCATCTTCGTAGTCGAGATCGTCAGGCATAGAGTATTTGTCGAGCATGACCCCATGATGATAGGTAACATTGTGGTATCCGTCATCGTCCTTATCGGGGCCCTGTTCTTCTCCCGCATTACTTTTGGAATCATTGAGAGGATGCAGCACGAGACCCAGCGCCGAAATAAGGAGCTTGCTGCCCTGAACAGCGTGGCTCTGGCCGTCAGTGAGTCTTTGAACCTGGATGTGGTCCTCTATCGTGCCCTGGACAGGGTACTCGAAGTGACGTCTGCCGAGTCCGGTGAAATGTTCCTCTGGGATGAGCAGAGCCAGGAGATGGTAAAGCGGGTACACGCCGGGATCTTCCCTGAAGCCTTTCAGGAAAAGACCAGATTTAGAATGGGCGAGGATTTTGCCGGGGCAGTAGCTCAGTCCGGAGAGCCGATAGTGGTGCAGGATCTGTCACAAGACCCCAGGCTACTCAGAGCCAAGGTTAGAGAAAAAGGATTTCGCTCATTGACCAGCGTCCCTCTCAGGTCGAAAAACGCGATCATTGGAGCCATCAACATCGCCTCCCTGAGCCCGCAAGGGTTTACCTCTGAGGATATGCAGCTTCTAACCAGCATCGGCAACCAGATAGCGATGGCAATTGAGAATGCCAGCCTCCACGAGAAGATGCAGGGCATGGCAGCCCTTGAGGAGAGGGAGCGGATCGCCAGGGAAATGCATGATGGTTTGGCCCAGGTGCTAAGCTTTGTCAACATCAAGACTCAGGCAGCCAGGCAGTTCCTCGCTACCGGCCAAGAGGCCCAGGCTGAGACTCAACTCAAACAGCTAGAGGACATTGCCCAGAACGCATATACTGACGTTCGAGAGGTTATTTTGGGTCTCAGAAGCACGGCCACACCTCAAAAGGGGATGGCCTACACACTCAAGGAGTACCTTTTCCACTTCAGCCAGTTGAGCAATATTAAGACTGAGCTTCAGATTAGCGATGGCATGGCCTCCTCACTCTCCACTACCACGGAGTTTCAGGTTATCCGCATCATCCAGGAAGCCCTCACCAACATAAGGAAGCATGCCCGGGCCAGCAATGCCTGGGTGCGGATTTCGACAGAAGGCGATCAAGTTCAGATTATTATTGAGGACGATGGCCAAGGCTTCGACGTCTCCCATATTAGAAGAGGAGACTGGCCCCGGTTCGGACTTCAAACCATGAGAGAGAGAGCGAATAGCGTGAGAGGGACCTTGGATATAAAGTCAACCATTGGTCAGGGAACCAGCGTTATCCTCAAGGTACCCCAAGCGCAGGGAGAAGAAATATATGAGGGTGTTACTGGTCGACGACCACGCCTTAGTACGTAGCGGCATTGGCAGCCTCTTGAAGGCCCACAATATTGAGGTGGTTGGGGAGGCCTGCGACGGGCTGGAGGCGCTGGAGAAAGCTCGCCAACTCCATCCAGATATAATCCTTATGGACATCAAGATGCCCCGCTGTGATGGCTTGGAGGCCACTCGCTTGATCAAGGCTGAGATGCCCGAGATCAAGATTATTATGCTCACAGTCTCTGATGACGAGGAAGACCTCTTCGAAGCCATAAAGAGCGGCGCCGCGGGCTACCTGTTGAAAAACCTGAAGGCGGATGAGTTCTTCGCCCTTATCTCCGGAGTAACCAAGGGAGAAGCAGCTATCACTCCTGTTCTGGCGACCAAAATCATCGAGGAGTTCGCCCGCCAAAAGACTGGCGAAGCCGAGGCTGCTCCTCCTTCTGATAGTGAACCAACAGCCAGGGAGACCGATGTGCTGAGATTAGTAGCTGCAGGGGCTTCAAACAAGGAGATAGCTTCCTACTTGAATATCACCGAGAACACGGTAAAGTATCACATGCGGAATATCATGGAGAAGCTTCATCTGAGGAACAAAGCCCAGGTAGCCGCTTACGCCGTGAGCAAGGGGCTGGCCCCCAAGACTTCTCGCGAGAAATAGTACCTACCTAAATAGGTAGGTAAATTTTACCTAGTATCTTTTTGGGCGGTATTAAAAACCGCCCTTTTTGTATTTTTAGGACTGCTCAAAGGTGTATGGTCACCAGTAGGATAGGGAGCAATAATACTTGTAGGTAACCAGTAATCTTATGTAGGTGCAAAATTGACAGAGGAAAACAAGAAGAGGCGAAAAGGTAGGCGCTATTTACTGGAGGCTTTGTTTATAGTGTTGACACTGGCTGTTGTCATTGGCACACCCTTTGCTCTCTACGCTAAGCATTCATCCGCAGCCGCCACCGATGACCCGAACCAGGTGATAAACATCATCGCGCGCAACGATTTAGTAGACAAGCATGGGCGATGGCTGGTTCAGAACGGGTCTAGTTGGGATTTCGGAGACCTGTCGGCGCCTTCCGTAATAAAGGTGAACCAAGGGGATAGGGTAACCCTGCGCATCACCTCCTTCGACGAGACCCACGGTTTTGAGTTGGACGCTTTCGGCATAAATGAACCGGTATATGCGGGGAAAATCACCCAGGTATCCTTTGTGGCCAACAAGGCAGGGGAATTTCCCTTTGAGTGCAATATCTATTGCGGTCCGGGGCATTACGATATGACCGGTTTGCTTATAGTGGAGCCCTCCACACAGGCATCGCAATAGGGAGAATAATGAAGAGATGGCGGGAAAGCTAAAAAGACATAAGTACTTGTTGCTGGCAGGTGCTTTAGCCATGGTTATCCTGATAGCGGTGGCTGGAACTGTTTTAGCCAGCGATTCCTCTCTTGTATTGGGGCAGGCTAATGCTTCTACGTCACAACAGACTGATAAGGATTTTACCATACAGACCAAGCGGTTCAGCTATGATCCGTCGGTCATCACAGTGCATTACGGGGATCGAGTGACGATAACACTCAAGTCACAAGATGTGGAGCATGGCTTTTATCTTGATGGCTATGGCATCGATGTCAAGTTTAGCCCTCAAAATCCACAAACGGTGACGTTCGTCGCTGACAAGGTGGGTACTTTCAAGTTCAGGTGCTCCGTCCCTTGCGGCCCCTTCCATCCCTTTATGCGCGGCAAATTGGTGGTGGAGCCTGACCCTAATTTCATACCATGGGCCATGGTGATTGGAACAGTAGCTGTTTCAGCAGCCAGCGTCGGCGGCCCAGCATTCCTTCTCTGGCGGAGAAATAAGGATAATGGCAGTCTTTGACAAAGTGAAAAACGGAGCCCATTATGAACCAAAGTCGGCAGGGCTGTTCAAAAAGGTGCTCAAATCAAGACTCTTTCAGCCGCTGCTCATGTTGCCCGGCCTGTTCATCTTTATGGTGCTTATCTGGGCGGGCCTCGTAGGCACGCCTGTAGGCGGTACCAACGCCGCTATTGTCATAATCTGGATCTTCTGGTTTTTCCTTCTGGCAGGGCTGCTCATCCCATTTGGAGGCCGGGTCTGGTGCATGCTGTGTCCCCTGCCCTCTCTTGGTGAGTGGCTCTCAAGGAGAGCTATTATTAGAAAAGGCAGCGGTCCACACACACTTGGGCTAAAATGGCCATCGTGGTTAAACAATATCTGGCTGCAGAACTTTGGCTTCGTCCTCGTGGCCGTCTTCAGCCCGATAATTCTCACCCGTCCCGAAGCAACTTCCATACTGCTTATCCTCTTCATAGTTCTGGTCATCGCGCTCTCCCTGATGTTTCGTAGAAAGGGCAGGGGAGGGCGCATATTTTGTCGCCATGTCTGTCCCATTGGTGGGTTCATCGGCATCTATTCCCTGATGGGAGCCCTTGAGGTGAAGAGCAAAGATAAGCAGCAGTGCCGCCGCTGCCGGGAAAAGTACTGCAGTGTGGGCAGCGAGAATGCATACCCATGCCCCTGGTTTGAGTACCCCGGAGGCATGGAGCGTAATATCTACTGCGGCATGTGCACCGAGTGTATAAAGGCCTGCCCTCACGATAATATCTCCATGAGGGTACGGCCGTTCGCTCAGGACCTGCTCAAAGAAAGGCATATGGACGAGGCGTACAAGTCCTTCATCATGCTTGGCGCAGGGCTGCTGTTTGCCGTCATCTTCTTCGGCTGGTGGAGCAGTTTGAAGAACGTCGCTGACCCTTTGAAATCAACCCTGCTCAGCACTTCTATCAACTGGGTTGATTGGATTATCTATGGTTTGATGGTGTGGGGCTTTATCCTGCTCGTTATTCCTGGCATCCATCTGCTATTTTCCTGGCTGGCAAAGATGGCTGCGAGAGCAAAAGAGGTACCCCTGAAGAAGCTTTTTGTGGACTACTCTTATACCCTGGTGCCACTGGGGTTAACGGTGTGGATGAGCTTCGTCATAGGCATGATCATGATTAATGGCTCCGATGTGGCCTCATCGATCTCCGACCCCCTGGGCTGGGGCTGGAACATCTTCGGCACTGCCCACTACCCCTGGCAGCCTTACGCTGCTCACACTGTACCTTTTATCCAATTGGGCCTCTTGCTTGTGGGACTGGCGGCGAGCAGCTATACCGGCTGGAAGCTTTCTCTGGAGAACTTCAACACTGTGGGCAAGGCCCTTAAAGCGATGGTGCCGATGGCTGTCTTCCTGGCGGGACTGACTTTAGCCTTCATGTATGTTTTTGCCGTATTCTAAAAATATTTGGTACAGCCGCACGGCCGCTTGACTATTACCTGTAATCCTAAAATACTACTGGTCTTTTTAAGGAAAGGAGGAGCAATTATGAAAAAGGTCTGGTTTATAGCTCTGATTATCATAGGAACTCTACTGGCTGCCGCATGCAGTGCTAATAACGCAAACACGCAGCCACCCCCAACGCCAACTCAAACGAGCGTACAGCTACCTCAGGCTAACCTGGCGGTCACTGTCCTAGGGGTGTCGAAGCTGGGGCCGGATGGTAAGCTGCATGACGCCTTCAGCCCTGCTAACTTCACGGTGACCCAAGGACAGGTGGTCAACGTTACGGCCTACAATTACGACGATATGCCACATTCCTTCACCTCGGCAGACCTGGGCGTAGACCAGCAGCTGGCGCCAAGTACCCAGGACGGACAGCCGGGGGTCACCACCTTCACCTTCACCGCCACCAAGGCAGGAACCTATGAGTTTCATTGTGAGGACCCGTGCGATACCGATAACGGTCAATGGTCGATGTACCACATGGGGTACATGATCGGCCAAGTCATCGTACAGCCAGCCACCCAGCAACCTCAGGCTAACCTGGCGGTCACCGTCCTAGGGGTGTCGAAGCTAGGGCCGGACGGCAATCTGCATGACGCCTTCAGCCCTGCTAACTTCACGGTGACCCAAGGACAGGTGGTCAACGTTACAGCCTATAATTACGACGATATGCCGCACTCCTTCACCTCGGCAGACCTGGGCGTAGACCAGCAGCTGGCACCAAGTACCCAGGACGGACAGCCGGGGGTCACCACCTTCACCTTCACCGCCACCAAGGCAGGAACCTATGAGTTTCGTTGCGAGGACCCGTGCGATACCGATAACGGTCAATGGTCGATGTACCATATGGGGTATATGATCGGCCAGGTCATCGTACAGCCAGCCACCCAATAACGCGATTGTCGACTCCCGAGGGCGGCTCCTGGGCCTAGAGTGCTCGCAGGGGTAGCTAGATCTCCTTAGTTACCCCTGCTTCATTATTCGACTAGGCCAGAGTTGAACAAGCTTTTCAGGGGAACGGTCTTGGGTTTCGGTGACAGTGAACGGAGAAGCCATTTTGTTAATTTAGGCTGGGGTTCCCTCTATTGTACACTATGGTGGGCGGAGAAGGATTTGAACCTTCGACCCCTACTTTATCAGAGTAGTGCTCTAACCACTGAGCTACCCGCCCGAGCGTGCCTTACCGAGTGCAGCCTTGATTATAGCATGTGAGAGCTTTCCTAATCAACATGGAAGGCTGTAACAATCACCTGCCAACGAATCAATCTAATCCCCTTTATTACCACGAGCAGCATGCAGAGATTAGCCCCCCTTAGCATATTATTGCTATAATAGTAAATGGAATCCAGCCTATTCTTGAAAGGAGAGGCTTGAAGATAATTCGACCCGACAAGGGAGAGGTTTTCGATATCGAACTCGATGAGGATTTACTTCGCCGTAATCAAGAGCTGGCGGAGGAAAACAAAAAGCTCCTGGACAGCCATAAAATTCTGGCGATTGATATTATGGGTTCGGTGGGCTCAGGCAAGACCTCTCTGGTAGTTCAACTGGTGAAGTACTTGAAGGGTAAATATCGGATAGCTGCTTTAGCCGGTGATACTGCTACAACTATAGATGCCGAGCGAATAAAGTCGGCTGGAGCGGAGGTTATGGAGATAAACACCGGAAAGGAATGCCACCTCGATGCAAACCTGGTCAAAAAGGCGCTGGGTGAACTTGACCTGAATAGAATAAATCTGCTCTTCATTGAGAATGTGGGAAATATCATCTGCCCGGCCGATTTCCCGCTGGGCTCCCATAAACGCATTGTAGTGCTTTCGCTCACCGAAGGCCCCTATGTGGTGCTGAAACACCCCTTCTCTTTTATAGATGCAGATGTTATAGCTATAAACAAGATAGACCTCTCGCAGGCCACAGGCATAGCACCCGCAGAGTTCGAGAAACAGCTTCATGAGCTGAAGCCATCTCTGAAAACAGCGCACACAAACTGCAACACGGGAGAAGGGATTGCTGAGGTAGCGAAGGCTCTGGGCTTGTAGCTATTGTCTGGCAGCCTGGAGCATTGGCCCCACTGGGTAGTTGCCTGATTTATCAGGCAGAGTTTTGCCCAATGAATTGGGCAACTACATTTGAAGAATTAAGGTTGGGATGCCAAGACCAACCTACATTTTTATGAAGGTGGAAATTTGCACGAAGTCTCCATCTCGCACGCAATAGCCGATGTAGTCCTCAAGGAGTCAGAGAAACAAGAGGCCAAGAAAATATTGTTGGTAGAGCTCGAAATCGGTGAGCTTTCCTTGCTCAATCCCGAGCAGGTGGAGTTCTGGCTCAAGCTCGCCTTTGAAAAGACACCTGCCAGCGAGGCCGAACTAAAGATAGAAACGATAAAGCCGGAGGTCCATTGCTCCGCATGTGGATACGAGGGGACACTTGAGGTCAAGGATGATCCGCTTTCCCACTTCCTCATCCCCATTTTCCAGTGCCCCAGGTGTGGGTCAGGTGAGATAACAGTGAAACGAGGCAAAGAGTGCCGCGTAAAGAAGATTGAAATCTTGACCTGAAGCTTCGTAAACAACGGCGGGATTAATTATTATGTAGGGGCAGACCTGCGTGTCTGCCCAAATCAAGAATAGGGCGAACCCGTGGGTTCGCCCCTATGTGTTTCAGTAATCATCTACTGCCATTTTGCATGAGAACGTGGGACTCCATGCCATTCCCGCGCAAGCGGGAATCCATCCCGACAAGTCGGGACTGCCTCCGCAGGAGTGACATACTAATGTAGGGGCACGGTATGCCGTGCCCTACTTATTACCCACAAAAAAGCACCTTAACCTCTGGATAGTGGAAGGAGAGTATTACTCGGAATTACAATGGAGTTGCCTCCACTGACCGACCTGGATTTCTGAGGCCGAAGCCTCGGAACTCCCTAGAAAGGAGGTGATCCAGCCGCAGCTTCCGCTACGACTACCTTGTTACGACTTCGTCCCAATTACCAGCCCCACCCTGGGCGACTACCTCCTTGCGGTTAGCGCATCGACTTCAGGTGTTGCCGGCTTTCATGACGTGACGGGCGGTGTGTACAAGGCCCGAGAACGTATTCACCGCAGTATGCTGACCTGCGGTTACTAGCAACTCCAACTTCATGGAGGCGGGTTTCAGCCTCCAATCCGAACTGGGGGTAGTTTTGATGAGATTAGCTCCGGATCGCTCCTTGGCAACTCTCTGTACTACCCATTGTAGCGTGTGTGTAGCCCAAGACGTAAGAGC
>DAOUMT010000132.1:0-2857 GCA_034409195.1 Dehalococcoidia bacterium | reverse complement strand
GTGCAGGATGCCACGGTGAGAAATGGCTTTAACGAGTGGCAGATGTTTCTCGGCCTCAAGCAGAGGGGAGAGCTTGCTCCCGGGGTTTCTATGATGATAGGGCTCCATACCCTTGCTGAGTTTGAAGGGCGGGGTTTTCATTACGGCCATGGTGATACTGCATTGAGGCTGGGCGCAGTCAAGTTTGCACTGGATGAAACGAGAGGCCAGCTCAATCCATCACAGGAAGAGTTGAATGAGGGTGTGCTGCGGGCGCACCGGGCCGGATTTCAGGTCGCTATACATGCTGTTGAGGAGAGTACGGTGCAGGCGGCTGCCATTGCCCTAGAAAACTGCCAGCGGCAGTCTCACAAAAGCGGCACGCGGCACAGGGTGGAGCATTGTTCGGTATGCCCTCCGGCTCTGCTGCGGCGACTGAAGGCCGCAAAAGCCCTGGTCGTAACTCAACCGGCATTTATCTATTACAGCGGGGAGAGATATTTGAGCGATGTGCCCGACGCTCAGCTACCCTGGCTTTATAGAACCGGGTCTTTTGTAAAAAGTGGGCTTAAACCGGCAGCAAGCTCCGATTGTCCGGTAGTGCCGTGTAACCCCCTGATAGGGATGTATGCTGCGGTTACTCGAAAGGCTGAGAGCGGGCAGTCTCTTTCCCCGAAAGAGGCTATATCTGCGGAGCAGGCACTGCGGATGTATACGCTCGCCGGAGCCTATGCCTCGTTTGAGGAACGACTGAAGGGAAGCATTGAAGTAGGTAAGTTGGCTGATTTAGTGGTTTTGAGCGCTGACCCGACAAAAGTTTCGCCGGAGGAATTGAAAGGGATACGTGTAGAAAAGACTATCATCAATGGAGAGGTTGTCTGGGAGCAATAGCCTGGACTACATGTAAGCGCTAATGACCTGGGCGATAATTTGCAGGATAATGAAGGCAACTATCGGTGTTATATCTATCATGCCTATCAAAGGTATAATTCTACGCAGCGGCACCAGGATAGGGTCGGTTATCTGACGGAAGACTATATATAGACTGATGACCATTCTGTTTCTGGGGGCGACCATTACTATCCATGATAGTACGGCGGTGCAGATGACAGCGAAGCTGAGCACCTGACAAAGCAAGTAGATCGCATAAAGGAAAGCACTCATTTGCTGCTCTGACCTCCCAGGCGTTGTGCCTTCTCGTAAGCAGCTATCACTGCTTGAGCAAGGATGGCGCGGATCCCGCCCTCTTCCAGGCAAAGCAGTCCTTCTGCGGTGGTACCGCCGGGCGAGGTCACCATGTTCTTCAGTTCGGCGGGGTGTTTCCCGGTTTCACGACTCATATGAGCAGAGCCGAGCACAGTTTGTGAGACCAACTCCTCTGCCAGCTTACGGGGCAGTCCTATATGCACTGCTGCATCGGTGAGTGCCTCCATGATGAGGAAGATATAGGCGGGACCGCTGCCACTTATGGCCGTTGCCATATCGATATATTTCTCCTCGGAGACGTATAGCTCCTTACCCATGGCACTGAGTATTTTTTGCGCCGTTTCTTTCTGGGCCTGGCTTACGGCGCCGGTGGCTGTCCAGACGCTCATCCCCTGTCCAACCTGTGCCGGAGTGTTGGGCATCACTCTAATCACCCGGTCATGTTGCAGACCTTTACTGATGGTCTCGGTGCTCGCCCCGGCGACTATGGAAAGCACTAATTGCCCTTCTTTCAGCACGCCTTTCAGATTATTCATGACTTTGGCTAAAACTTGAGGTTTGATAGAAAGCACAACGGTATCACAATCGCTGACCGCTTTGGCGATATCGGAGGCGCAGTTGACTTTATACTTGTTTTCTATAAATGTCAGGCGTGCTTGATCGATATCATAAGCAGAGACTTCACCCGGGCTTGTTGTACTTTGCCTGAGAAGGGCGGCAATCATAGCCTCACCCATGACCCCGGCCCCGATAAATGCGACTTTCATTATTCCCTCCTCAAGCTCAGCTTCTCTCTCCGAAGATAGCTCGTCCGATCCTCACCAGTGTTGCCCCCTCCTCGATAGCAACCTCGAAATCATCGCTCATTCCCATTGAGAGATGCTTCAGTCCCAGCCCATCCCTCAGTTGCCTGAGCTGGCGGAAAACGGGTCGTACCTCTTCAGCATTCTCAACCCAGGGCGCGATGGTCATCAGCCCCCGGACATCGAGATTAGCCAGCCTGCCGATTTGCCTGACTGCCTCATCGATCTCAGAAAGCTGAAAGCCGCTCTTGGTCGCCTCGGCCGAGATATTGACCTGGATAAGAACCGGCAGCTTCTTCTGGCTGCAATTGTTCAGGGTTTCCGCCAACCTGAACGAGTCAATGCTATGAATTATATCAAAAATATCTGTTGCTGTCTTGGCTTTGTTAGTCTGAAGATGGCCGATCATGTGCCAGGTGATGCCGGGCTTTAGTATTTGAAGCGCCTCTATCTTGGGTTTAGCCTCCTGGACCCTGCTCTCGCCGAAATGTGTGATGCTTGCGTTGAAAGCGGCTTCGATAGCGGAGACGTCCACAGTCTTGGTCACCGCAACCAGTGTCACATCGTCGGGAGCGCGTCCGACACGCTCGCAGGCCCTGGCGATGCGGTTTTGTAATTCACGGATGTTCTGCTCAATACTCATGCTTCGATACAATAGGGCAATTGGAGTAGATGCTCCAATCTACCCGGCATAAAATGTTTTGACTAATAGTATAGCAGATGTGGGGTTGATGATAACGGGGGAGTTAAAATGTAGCGTCGTGACCCCTGTCTCGACGAGGGCAACATAGAAAAACCATTGTAGTTGCCTGATTTATCAGGCAAATTAGCCCAATAAATTGGGCAACTACATTTCAAATGCCGTTGCA
>DAOUMT010000131.1:0-6090 GCA_034409195.1 Dehalococcoidia bacterium | reverse complement strand
CATCCCCGCATCGGGCTGGTCACTGTGTATCGAACGCTCGATATACTGGCTGAACTCGGGCTTATCTGCGAGGTGCACTCGGGAGGCAGCTGCCGAAGCTATTTAATGAGAAGGCCTTCTGAGCACCACCACCACCTGATATGCTCTGATTGCGGCGCTGTGACCGACTTCACTGATTGCGACCTCAGCAATCTCGAGCAAAAGTTGGCCCGCGAGACCCATTTTGAAATCAAGGGGCATCTTCTCGAATTCACTGGCCTCTGCCGTGACTGCCGTAAACGGATGAAGCAGAGGAAGGCATCAAGATGAGAGGCAAGTGTATCCTGGTATTGGTGCTTCTGGCGCTGGTTCCGGCCAGTACTCTGTCCTGTCAGCCTACCGGCAATGTCAATACCGGCAAGAAGTCAATCGTTGTCACTTACTCTATCCTCGGTTCCATTGTAAAAGACCTTGTCGGAGATAAGGCAACTGTTACTGTGTCCATTCCCAACGGGCTGGACCCTCATGAATGGGAGCCATCGGCTAAAGACATAGAGGCGATAAACAAGGCAGACCTCGTTGTCGAAAACGGGCTGAACCTTGAAGGCGGCATGCAGAAGACTCTGCAGACGGCCAGGGACAGCGGCGTGAAATTCTTCACTGCTTCGGACTATATTACTGTCCGGCACGTAGGGCCCGGAGAGGGAATCCCTTCCGGCGACCCCGACCAGGTCATTGGTGCGCCCGACCCGCACTTTTGGATGGACCCGGTAGCTATGAAGAGCGTAGTAAGCGGTCTTGCCTCTGTGCTGATGCAAGATCTGAATCTGGATGTCAGCAGCCAGGCCGCAGACCTGGAAAACCGACTGGACAGCTTAAATACAGAACTTGCCGCCACTATGTCAGCAATACCTCAGGAGAACCGCAAGCTGGTTACAGGCCACGAATCGATGGGGTACTTTGCCCAGCGCTATGGCTTTAAGCTGGTGGGGGTAATCATACCCAGTTTATCGACAGAGGCTGACGTCTCGGCAGCAAACCTGGCTGCGCTTAAGACTGCCATTGAGGATAACCAGGTCAAGGCGATATTCACCGAGCTCGGCACATCGCCGGCTGTGGCCAAAGCTATAAGCGATGAAACGGGGGTTAAGGTAGTCGAACTTACCACACATGCGCTGCCCCCCGACGGCTCTTATTTTACGTTCATGAGGAACATAGCCAGTACCATTACCAGCGCATTGAAATAGCAGGGGTTAGATATGGAATGGCTGGTGACGCCGTTCTCGTCCAATAGCTTTATGGTCCATGCTCTTATCGCTGGAGTCCTTGTCTCCATTGCCTGCGCCATAGCAGGCACTTTTGTTATCCTGCGCGGACTGGCCTTCATCGGCGATGCGCTGGCTCACGGAGTACTGCCGGGTATCGCAGTAGCACTTCTGGTGGGTTTCTCGGGGATGGTAGGCGCTGCTGTGGGGGCAGCGGTTATGATCGGCGGCATCACCCTGATTACGCAGCGTTCGCGACTATCCTCGGATACCGCCATCGGACTTTTATTTGTGGGGATGCTATCACTCGGCGTAGTAATTGTATCCCGCTCTAACTCTTTCAGCGGCGACCTCACCCGCATTTTGTTTGGCGAGATCCTGGGCATCGGCATCCAGGCCATCCTGATTCAACTCGCAGCCACGGTCGTTATCGCCGGCATGGCTATAATCTGCGCTCGCCCATTTTTACTGCTCAGTTTCGACCCTGAGCAAGCAGAGGTGGCCGGTTTTTCGTCCCGCCTTTATCACAGTATCATGCTTTTCATGATTGCAATTACTGTGATTGTGTCCTTCCAAACCGTGGGCACTTTGCTCGTCTTCGGGATGCTCATCGCACCGGCTGGCGCAGGTGCGCTGCTGGCCCGGCGGGTAGAGGCTATGATGGCATGGGCAATGCTTTTTGGCGTCCTCTCAATGTACTTCGGCTTGCTCATCAGCTATCACTTTAACCTGGCCGCCGGCGCCTCAATTGTGCTGGTGACTGTGGCAATCTTCTTTATTGTGTTTATTATTCAGAACCTGCGCAGCCGCCGTATAGCTCGCCTCCGGGAAGCAGCACATGGATAAGACAGACATTGATGCTACTCCATACGTCCAGGCCAAACGCCTCAGTATCGGCTACACTAATGAGGTTGTGGTGGCAGATGTCAGCTTCGAGTTGAGAAAGGGACAGGCTATCGCTCTCATCGGCACCAACGGCTCAGGTAAGTCGACCCTGCTGAAGACAATTGTGGGACTGCTGCCGTCATTGGGAGGCGAGCTATCGGTGTTGGGAATGCGTCCCGGCAACAATCCCCGCAGGATAGCCTATTTGGGCCAGTTCCACGCCTCCGGATTCATTCTTCCCCTGCGGGCCGTTGATGTTGTGCGTATGGGCCGGTTTCCCTTATATGGACTACGGAGACGGATGGGTCGACAAGACGATGAAATCGTATCATCTGCCATGCGGAGGATGGGTATCGAGAAGCTGGCAGAGTCTCCATTGCGGTCCTTATCCGGCGGTCAGCAGCAGCGGACTTATCTGGCTCAAGTACTGGCGCATCAGGCGGACCTGCTGATACTGGATGAACCGACGGCAGGCCTGGACGCCGGGGGTAGAGAGCTTTACCTTCAGGCAATCAGCGATGAACTCCGCCGCGGAGCATCCATCGTCGTGGCTACTCATGATATACAGGAAGAGCCCGCACTGTGCGACCAGGTAATGCTGCTGGCGAGGCGGGTAGTTGCCATGGGCACACCGCGTCAGGTGTTAACGCACGATGCACTGCTGGAGACTTTCGGTATCGTCGTCTTCGGCGATCAAAAACATGTACATGTGCTCGAAGCCACGCACGGACATGACGATAAGGAGCGGCTGCGGTAGCTTCAGGGTCGAAATCAGGAAAACAAGCTAGCTGCTTTTCCCCTTTATCCTTTTCTGTATCGCCTTCCAGGTGTCAGTAGTGAGAAAACTCTCCTCCATGTTATCAATCATCCTGGCAAACTTTTTCATGGGCACCGAGAAAGTAATCGCAGCGCTGGGCACGTAAGGGCGTGCCGAGGGATCGAACATCCCGATAACTCCCCTGGGACGAGCCGAATTTTTCTCCAGATAAGGATATTGAATAATCGAAGAGCAGCCTGAGCCAAAGGGCACGAACACCCCGTTCGGCTCGGCTTCGTCGAAATTCGACAGTGTGAATAGCCCTGAGAGGACATCCGGCTGGGCAAAAAAAATGACGACCTCCGGATTATCTGACTTTTCCAGCATATCCCATCTTTTGAACACTGCAAAACGTGCGGGCGCCTTAAATGAGGGGGCAAGGCTCACTGCTTCTTTCACAAGCTCCGGTGATTTTTTGTAACGTTCGCCCCGCACCTTGCCTGGTATGCCGCAGGAGAGGAAATACTCGAAATCATCCCTGATATGTGTGGTAAAACCGAGATACTTTCTACCCCCCAGGCACCCGATTGATTCCACATCAAAGGAGAAGGGACGCCCCTCCCTCACCTTGGCTATCGCTCCGATAACGCATCTGGGTATCGACCCACGTTTAGCCAGCTCCGCATGTCCTTCCTCGTCCGTGTAATAAAAGGTGACAGGTAATTCCGCATCATTAAAATATTTACTCCAGAGCGAAACGAATTTCTCCACGTTTTTCATGTCCATGCCTCGACCTCCCTGGCAAGATAGTGCAGTTTACTGAAAAACCTTATATACTACTCATTCAGTGGTGTCAAGAAGCGTCTATATTCTGTGTCATTGCGAGGAGGCCCGATTCATCGGGACGACGTGGCAATCTCCAGAGGAGTGCACAGGGGACGAAGAGATTGCTTCGCTTCGCTCGCAATGACATTAAGGAGGAAAACATGAAAAACGGCAGAAGGATAGCTATCCTGACGGGTGGAGGAGATTGTCCGGGCATAAACGCGGTGATACGCGCGGTCACCAAGAAGGCGATTCTAAAATATGGCATGGAAGTTATCGGCATCGAAGACGGCTATCACGGGGTGATTCACAATCGCTACAGGAAGCTTGAATACGACAATGTCTCCGGGATACTGACTCAGGGCGGCACCATACTGGGGACTTCAAAAACAGCCAACCCGTACAGATATGCCATTAAAAAAGGGAATAAACTGATATTCAAGGATATGTCGAAAACCGCTGTGCAGAACATGAAGAACCTCGAAATCGAATGCCTGGTATGCATCGGAGGAGACGGTACATTAGGCATAGCACATGACCTGTTCAAAGATGGAGTGCCGGTCGTCGGGCTGCCCAAGACAATCGATAATGACCTGAGAGGCACCGATATCACTTTCGGCTTCGATTCCGCCGTCTCTATAGCTACAGAAGGAATTGACAGAATACATACCACTGCTGAGTCACATCACAGAGTTATGATAGTCGAGGTCATGGGACATCATGCCGGCTGGATTGCGCTGCACTCGGGGATAGCAGGCGGAGGCGACATCATCCTTATCCCTGAAATACCCTACAAAATAGATATCATCGCTGAGAAGGTCAAAGAGAGACACAGAAAAGGGAAGAGGTTCAGCATCGTGGTTATCGCCGAAGGAGCGAAGCCGAAAGGCGGCGACATAGTAGTACAGAGGATTGTCAAGGAAAGCTCGGACCCGATACGTCTGGGCGGCATCGGCTTCGTCCTGGGAGAGCATATTGAAAAAAGGACAGGAGCTGAGACCCGCACCGTAGTGATGGGACATCTGCAAAGGGGAGGCACTCCGACCCCGTTCGATAGAGTGCTGGCGACGCGGCTGGGTACCAAGGCAGTGGACATGATAGAGAATAAGGAATTCGGCTACATGGTAGGGGTTAAAGGAGATTCGTTGATTAAAGTACCTTTGAAAGAGGTAGCCAAGGGGCCCAGGATGATCCCCCTCGACGACCCGTTAATACAGAGCGCAAGGGATGTGAACACTTGCTTCGGTGACTGATTGTCTTCTCAGGCTGTCGTCCGCTATAAGGGCCACATTACCTAATCTCGTTAGTATTGGCATACCAGAGTATCCTAGCTCTAGTATGAAATAATCTGTCTCGCACATTACCGGATTCATTGATTCCCCTGACCATCTCAGCTTCTGCTTACTTCACGCATAATCGTGAGACAAAAGTCACATACAATAGAAACAGGCAATAGTAGACTGTGATTCGATGAAGAATTGAATGAAGTGGGCCGAGACCAAAAGGGGGGAGTCATGGTTACTGAAAATAGAAAGAAGAGAAGAGGAGGTGACGCCGATATGTGGAGATTCAGAGGTTGTCCCAAATGCGGAGGCGACCTATTTGTAGACTATGACATCAATGGCTGGTACGAAGAGTGTCTCCAGTGCGGCTACCTCCATGACTTGAGGACTGTACTGGAAGTTAAGGGGCAAAAGGCTGAAACATCCGAGAGGAAGCCCGAGCTTGCCCTGGCCGGTCATCAGAGGAAAGATATGCACAATAACTAAGTTGCTTAAGCCGTCAAGCCAGCTTGAGCAGGTGGATGGTGGGTGGTTTATGAGGTCAGCCGTGGCAATGTTGTCACGGCTGACCTCTATTTATTCCTCGACATATCCGCTGGTGGTGCGATATTGAAGAAGAGTCCTGGAAGGCTTCACCGAAGTCTCGCTTTTGGGCTGTAGGGTCGTTCAATTGAACGCCCCTACTCGTAGCGCATGGAATGCCCTGCCCCTACCTGTTGTGATATACTTTCGATGACTCTTAATTACAAGGTGGCTGCTGTGGACGATAAAAGCCTGGAGATGCTGGAGTTCCCTAAAATCAAGGAGATTCTCGCCGGCTACACATCCTTTTCTGCCAGCCGGCAACTGGCTCTGAATCTGCGGCCATCATCTGATTCCGCCATAATCTCTCAATTATTGAAGCAGTCAACCGAGGCGCGCCATCTCTTTACCCTTGAGCCTGACTTCTCCGTTAGGGGCGCACTCGACGTACGAGAGACTGCACAGCTGGCAGCCAGAAGCAAGATGCTCGAACCTCAGGCTCTGGTCAACATTCAGATTACACTGGCTGCAGTACGCTATGTACGTAACGTTCTACGTAAGCTGGCGAGAGAAC
>DAOUMT010000130.1:0-2365 GCA_034409195.1 Dehalococcoidia bacterium | reverse complement strand
GCCCCACTGTCGTATTAAACTCCTCAGCTATCCTTACAGCCTCTTGCCCGGTCATGGCATCTGCTACGAGCAGCACCTCTGTGGGATGAAGGTTCTTATTGAGTTCAGCAAGCTCATTCATAAGCTCTGCGTCAATATGAAGCCGGCCCGCCGTATCAACAATCAATGTGCTGGCTGCTATCTCTTTAGCTCGCTTCATGGCACTGGCGCAGATGTCTACTACGGAACCACCATCGCTATAAACCGGGATATCCAGTTGTTTACCTAATGTGGCAAGCTGGGTTATCGCAGCAGGACGATAGGTGTCGGCAGCGACCATTAAAGGGCGCTGACCGTGTTTCCTCAAGTGCAAGGCCAACTTGGCAGCGGTAGTGGTTTTGCCAGCCCCCTGAAGCCCAACCAGCAAGATAACGGTAGGCGGCTGGCTGGCATATTTCAGTTTCTGTTGCCCACCACCCATGGTAGTGATTAATTCTTCGTTGACAATCTTGAGCACCTGCTGCCCGGGTGTTAGACTCTCCAATACCTCTATCCCTACCGCCCGCTCCCTTACTCTGGACACAAAATCTTTGACCACCTTGAAGTTGACATCAGCCTCGAGCAATGCCAGCCTTACCTCACGGAGCGCCTCATCGACATCCCTTTCGGTTAGCTTGCCTTTGCCAGCAAGCCTCTTGAACACAGCCCCCAGCTTATCAGATAATGTCTCAAACATCTGTACCCTCAAGCCTATTCTAGCCAGCGTAATACTATCGGTCAAGTAAATAGTACGTTCGTCTCCTTGACAATAGAGAAAAGGGGATGCTACACTTTTAACAGATGTCAATTTACAGCGAAAGAGGAACGAAATGGTGAGAAAATTTATACCTTTGTTACTCGTGGTTTTTTTACTCGCCGTTTTCCCGCTTGCAGGATGCTCTAACTCCAGTGTGGTGGTTACAGACCCTGTTAAACTTGTGCCGGATAAGGCGAATCTGTTGGGTTTGATAGATATCACCAGCATTTTGCAAGACAAGAACCTTACCGGAATATATGACACGATGCCCAAGGGCGCCAACTATCCGCAGTCATTTCATGATGCTTTGTCTAAACTTAAGGACGAATACAATATCGACTTGATGGGCTTTCAAGAAGGTCTGGTTTTTGCAGAAGTCTCAGGGTCGGAGTCCCAGGGCAACTATTCGGGAGTTATCGTAGAAGGGACTTTCAATAAAAGCGATTTGATTGCAGCCATCCAATCGGCGTCGGGTGCTGAGTTAACCACCATAAAGTACAAAGACTTTGATATATACACTGATAAGCTCCAGGAAAGTGCAATTGCTTTCTTGGACGCCAATACGCTTGTTATCGGAGAAATGCAGCCGGTCAAAGATGTAATCGATGTGAAAGTGGGCGATGCGAAAGCTTTAAGCGGCGAATTGCTGGACACCTATAACCAGCTAGGCAGTGCCTTGATTAAACTGGCGATAGTTATGCCGCCAGGAATAACCGAGGGCCAATTGGGTCAATCTGCGAGTCAACTTCTGGGGAATTTATCTGCGTTTGACAAAGTTAAGACTGTGGGGATGAGTCTGTCTAAGAGTGACGGGTCAGTTGCCCTCAATTTGAAATTATGTACTACTGACAGCGATTCGGCGCAGGCTATAGAACAAAATATTAACGGCTTGATTACTTTTGCTAAGTTCCTGACTGGCACGTCGGGGAATCAGCAGCAGAAACAAACGCTAGATACGTTGATTAATAATATAAAGGTGACCAGGACTGATACCTGCGTAAATGTTAACATAACCGCAACATTATCGCAGATCGAAGAGCTAATACAAGGCTCAGGGCAGTCTGTATAAGCTATTAACAATAAGGCAGTAATTTAGCCCCTTATTTAAACATTGAACAGGATGGTGACAACATCACCATCCTGTACTATATAATTTTTCCCCTCGAGACGAAGCAGTCCCCGCTTCCGCGCCTCACCGAGGCTGCCGCACTTGATAAGGTCATCGTGGCTTATCACTTCAGCTCTGATGAAGCCCCGTTCCATGTCTGTGTGTATCTTGCCTGCGGCCTTTTGGGCAACAGTATTGCGGCGGACGGTCCAGGCCTTGACCTCATCGGAGGCTGTAGTGAAGAACGAGATAAGCCCCAGAAGACTGAAGGAAAGCCTGATTACACGGTCCAGCCCCGATTCGGTCAAACCCATCTCAGAGCGAAACTCCTTAGCTTCGACATCATCAAGCTGCGTCAAATCCATCTCGAGCTTGCCGCAGAGAGCAGCCACATCGCAGAAAAGGCTGCGGTAGGTGCTGCCGAACTTGTCCTCAAGTGAACCGGCCTCCGGTATTTGCTTCTCTCCGATGTTGAGCAGCAG
>DAOUMT010000129.1:0-4577 GCA_034409195.1 Dehalococcoidia bacterium | reverse complement strand
TCTGGCTTCATCCTCATATAAGGGAATTATCGCCTCTCCCAAGAAGTTAGTTCTTTCGGTAACTCCGCGCACAAGCTTCCTTGGCACAAGAGGGGGCATATTGTGGTAGTGCCCCACCTTGTGCAGCCTATCCGCATAGCCAAAGCCAGCATAAATCTGCTTAGAACGCTCATGGAGAAGTATATCCTCATCGCCTGCTGTAACTATGAGGCCTACCTTTTGCCCTGTTCTAGTAAGTAGAATGTTCAACATTGCGGTACCGGAGTAGATGCACGCCTCAACGGAGGGAAGTATCCTCTCAGCCTTCTGTTCCCAATCTATCCCCCAATAGCTAAAAGCATCGACAAGGGAGTTCCAGTACCCTATCGATTGATTGCGTGGAGTTGTCGAGGCCTTTCCGATGACAAAGTCTCCCTCCTTGTCCACTACGAACATATCTGTCATCGTGCCCCCAGCGTCGCTGGTTATTATCACTACCTCTTTCTCTGGAACCATTTTGCTTTACCCCCCTTTACTGTTTTCAAGGCGAGCGGAAACTAGGTTGAACCGAGCGCCCCGGCGATCTTATCTTTTCAAGCGTGGGCAGATCATCCAATCCGTTTATTTGGAACCCTGCGCCAAAGCGCTGTTCAACTTTCTACATGCCTCATCCAAGATTTCCTTTGGAGGTGTACAGTAGAAACTATTGAGAAGGTTTGACCTTTTTAGTCCGATGCTCTTTTGAAGATCGGCAAGGGCCTCTGCCAATTTCAGTGCTGCAGCAGTACCATCGATAACCGGGACATGGGCGTCGCGTACCTCCACATAGCCGTTTAGAGAGAACGCAGGCCCCAGCCAGCCACAGGCGAGTACAATGACGTCCGCACCATCCCGAATTGCCTCCCAGGCTGCCTTCTCAAAGTTATCAATGAGCTGCTCAGGTTTACCTTTAAAGGCATCGGTCAGACCGAATATTATCTCGAAATGCCTAACAGGCCTGTGCTTGATAGCCCGCTCCTCAAAGCCAAGGAAATGAAGACTTTCTTCCAGTGCAGCTACAATAGTGGCAGATGGTGCTACCACGGCGAGCTTCCTCCCCAATAATTGAGCTACCATGAGTCCCGATTCGGTGACACTCATCACTGGAATTTGTAACAAGCCCCGAGCTCGGTGTAGTCCTGGATCGAGGGCGCAATTGATCACCACTGCATCAAATCCTTCCTCGTCAGCCCTGATGATGCTGTTGACTATATCTGCCTCGCGCACCGGCTGAACACATGACCAAGTCAACGGCCATGGCCAATTTCTAAGAGATTCAGGAGTGTAGGGATCTTTTTTTACGTGGCGGTGAGTCACTACCGTATCTGGCCTCGTTATTCTCTTTGTTAACCTCATAACACCATCCCAGATTACTTTCGAATCAGCGCCCATCTCCTCGTCGTGCACGCTTTCTTGCATTAAGATGTTCAGTCCCATTTCTCCCTCCTTAAGTTAAGATTAGTGCAAGGTTTTGTAGTTCTTGCCTCTAGCACCGAAATTCCGCGATATCCTTAGCTATATCTATTTTGGAGATGGTAAGCCACTATGTAAACTTAGCATCAAGCCATACAACAATGCACCGTCGAATATTCTCACCCATAGACCGTGTTGACCTGCGTAAAACATATCGCCCAGCTGCACAAAGGGGCTTGACGTCCAACTCTAATTTCCGATGTCAGATGATCCCGAAAATGGCTACCCTAGAATCGGGACAGCTTTGAGGATGCTATGCTGCCTGCCGGGAAGGCATCTGTTGAACTCCGACGATGCCTTAGCCAACACCATCTGCTTTTCTGGCTTTAATTACATCATCACCTGTTCTTAACTCTTTTATGAAGGAAGGCATCACGAGTAAGCATCCGGCCAGGGCATATTGCCAGGAGTCATACCACAACCCCAATACTATGGGCACAGAGAGGCGGAAGAGCCGATTGCTCAGCACATGCCGCCTGGTGATTACCATAGGTAATATATACCAGGCTGCCATAATGAGTACCGCCAAAACGTTAATCAGAACCAGGCCTGAGACTCCAATGGTTATCCCCTGACCACCCCCGCGCCTCAGCCAAATGGGCCAATTACAACCAATGACAGCCGCCACCACTATAACAAAGCTGGCCCAAAGCTCACCCACCATGATGTAAGCGATGAGTACACAAATTCCCGCTTTTGCTATCTCAGCTACGAAGGCTAATAGGGCCGGACGTTTCCCGCCATGCAGGAGCACAGCCGTCACCGTGGCGTTGCCCGTGCCCATGGTGCGGATATCCTTGCCAGTGAAGAAGCGCATGGAGAGATAGGAACTGGGGATGCTGCCGATGAAGTAACCGATTACAGCCAGAATTACGAAGGTTATCACGACCGCCCCCACAGAGGATTTTCCGGAAAATCACGGTGTCGATTTTCGGCTCACCTCGTGGCCTTTCGACACTCTGATTTACGTTATGCGTATTCTTGTTCTCACCCGTTCCAACTACCAGCTTCTTGGCAAGCCCAGCCCCAGCAAGCTGATGAGGTTCTTCATGATCTCCGAAGAACCACCGGCGAGGCTTAACCCGACGCGTGTCTGATAGTATCTCTCGAATCTACCCCGTAGCGGTGCCCATCTGGACTCCTCTACCTGCCCATAGAGTCCCATGATTTGGCAGCCGGTATAGGCGAGGCGCTGCATTAGCTCTGTGGCTAGGACCTTTGCCGCACACGCCAGCGGGGCAGCCATCGCTAGGCCACCCTTGATCTGGCTCCAAACTATGAAGTAGGAGAACGCACGGCCAGCCTCGATCTCGATCGTTAGCTGGGCTAGTCTATGCCTGATGAGCGGGTTTTTGGCCAGAACCTCGCCACTCCATTTTGACTCTTTGCAGAACTCCACCAGTTCCTCAAGCTCTCGCCGGCACAAGGCAAACATGCCAATCATGGAGCGCTCGAAGTTGGAAGTCATTTGGGAAGCCAGCCAACCCTGGTTTTCCTCACCCACCCTATTGCGTACCGGGACGCGGACATCATCGAAGAAGACCTCGTTGTGTACGTGGGAGCCTTCAATGCTAAGAATGGGACGAAGGGTGATGCCTGGGGTCTTCATATCCACTAGGAAGAAGGAAAGCCCTCGGCTCCTCTTCTCCTCTGGATTTGTCCTGGCGAGCACAAAGCCCCAGTCTGCAAGGTGAGCCCCGCTGCTCCATGTCTTTTGCCCATTAATAATGTAGTCATCCCCATCGCTTACGGCCCTGGTAGTAAGAGATGCCAGATCGGAGCCGGCACCAGGCTCGCTCCACAATTGAGTCCAGAATCGCTCTGCCCGCGCTATAGGAGGCAGGTGTTCCCTCTTCTGCTCTTCGTTTGCGGTGACCAGAAGGGTGGGGGCCAGCATAAGAACCCCCTCGGGATCGACCCCCGCCGCCCTGTAATATCCCAATACCTCGCTGAAGATGAGCTGCTCTATGAGAGAAGGGTCCTGCCCCTCATATTCCTTGGGCCATGGCCGGGAGAGCCAGCCTCTTGCTGCGAGCTTCTTGGCCATCTGCTTGTGAAACTCCCAGCAGTCATCATCCTCCCCAAACATGGCCTCCAGGGATGTCCACCACTCAGGTGGGGCATTCTTCATCTCTGCCCTGTAGAAATCATCGAATTCCTTCCTTAACGCTTCCTCTTCCGGCGTGAATCGAAAATCCATCTTGGGCTCCTGTTACCTAATGAGCCTCATGCTGGGCAGAAAAGTCTGTTAGCCATCTAACGCAGGACGATACCCGCTTTGTTCCGGTGGCTTTGCCTCAGCTCCACATCAGTAGAGCAGCCCAATTTGCGCACGCTGCTGGAGGCATCAAGCCTCTGCGGACGCTGCATCTATTTACTCACCCTTGAGTTATAGGGGGTCGGCTGGAAATGGTACCTGAATACGCAATTCCGGGAGCCGCTACTCACGGTTTCCACCATCTCTCCCTCCACAGGTTTGCCAGTCATCTCCTCAAATGCACGCAGACAGTAGTTGGTTGAGCAGACGCACAGTTCAGGTCTCGGTTCGATGATGCCGAGCTGGACCAGAATACACATGCATCCTCCATACGTATCTTCTATGTCTGCCTCCCAATAAATGGTGTCTCCCGCCCTCTGAAAGCGCCTGTTGTGCGGTACTGAGTCATTCAACCATTCACAGGCAGTCTCGATATCTACACCCCTGGGAGGTGTCCCGACGAACTCTTCGAAACCCTCGTAGCAAGCCCGACCCATCGCCTCTAGAACCCCATTTCTGGCTTTCTCATCTAGCTCAAAGACACCTTTGATGAGGCCCCGCACTGCTGTGTGAAGGACCTTTGGCGCGACCGTCTCCCGGTAAGTTTTGAGACCCTCCGGGCGAACCTTGCCCTTGCCAACTTTGATTCCCAATTTTTCCCCCGTTTTTGCCAGTGGCGATTTGTTGGCTCCTGTTGGCCTTTGTGACTTTTTCGTGGCCATTTTTCTCCCCTCCTCAAATTCTTATTTATTCTCCCGGAGCGAGCGGTCCACTCCGCTGATGCAAACGCGGCGGTAGCACGTGCACCGACAGTAGGCCTAGCCCTAGC
>DAOUMT010000128.1:0-4865 GCA_034409195.1 Dehalococcoidia bacterium | reverse complement strand
TCAGCCCCACACCGAAAGCAGTACCGACCTCAGGCGCCCAAGCACAGGAGCTATCCCGGCTGCCTGCTAACTCCATGCCCCGCCTCGCCCTGCCCCTGACCGAGTTCAACCGAGTGCTGGGCGGTGGCATTGTCCCCGGCTCTATGGTGCTCATCGGCGGAGACCCCGGCATTGGCAAGTCTACGCTGCTGCTAGAGGTAGCCAGCTTGATGGCTGAACGCCTGGGCAGGGTGCTGTATGTCTCCGGTGAGGAGTCGGCACACCAGATAAAGCTGAGGGCAGACAGATTAGGGCTGCGCGGCGAAGGGCTGTTCCTGCTGCCCGAGACTGACCTGCAGACTATCATGGAGCGGGGTCAAGAAATCGCACCGCGGCTGGTGATTATAGATTCCATTCAGACGGTGCACTCTAACGATATCTCATCGACAGCGGGCAGCCTGACACAGGTGCGGGAATGTACACAGAGGCTTATGCGCTGGGCCAAATCCAGCAATATCCCTATTTTTATAGTGGGCCATGTCACCAAGGACGGCTCCATCGCCGGCCCCAACACGCTGGAACATATTGTAGACGTCGTCCTCTACCTCGAAGGAGAACGCTATAGCTCGTACAGGCTGCTGCGCGGCGCTAAGAATCGCTTCGGCTCCACCGACGAGGTGGGCGTGTTCGAGATGAGAGACCGGGGTTTGGTCGAGGTAGCCAATCCTTCGGAGGTCTTTCTTTCACAGCGCTCCGAGGGCGCAGTAGGCTCGGTCATTGTGCCCGCCATCGAAGGCACACGGCCTCTGCTGGTGGAGATTCAGGCGCTGACCAGCCCTACTGCATTCGGCTTGCCTAGACGAAACGCCAACGGCGTGGACTACAACCGGCTTCTCATGATAACCGCAGTCCTTACCAAGAGGGCGAGGCTATCCTTAGGTACTCAAGACATCATCACCAATGTAGCGGGTGGAATCAAAGTGAACGAGCCGGCGGCGGACCTTGCTATCGCCCTGGCAATCGCCTCAAGCTTCAAAAACGCCAGGATTGAACCCGGTCTGGTGGTTATCGGCGAGATAGGCCTGAGCGGCGAACTAAGGTCTGTCTCTCAACTGGAGAAGCGCCTGGCCGAGGCTGCCAAACTCGGCTTCACCTCCTGCCTCATCCCCCCGCTGCCGGGCGGCCAGAAGCTGCCACGAGATATGAAGCCCATCGCCGCAAGCACGCTGTCCCAGGCGCTGAGATTAGGGCTAATGAAGGAAGAATCTGCCGAGTAGGGGCACAAAATTTTGTGCCCCTACATTAGTATGTCACTCCTGCGGAAGCAGGAGTCCAGGTGCCTGGCTTCCCGCTTGCGCGGGAATGACATGGGTGTACAGCGCTCATACGCAAAAAGGCAGTCGCAGGTTGCTGGA
This sequence comes from Dehalococcoidia bacterium, assembly GCA_034409195.1. Taxonomy (GTDB): domain Bacteria; phylum Chloroflexota; class Dehalococcoidia; order SZUA-161; family SZUA-161; genus JACWAE01. The sequence continues at coordinate 3,471 of DAOUMT010000128.1, read as the reverse complement.
ATAAGGTAGGGGTGACCGGCCGGTCGCCCCTACCTCAATCGCTCGCCTTCCCCCTGTCATTACCAGTCACACGACTATACTAACGTGTAAGGGCACAGCGCGCTGTGCCCCTACAAAACTGACAAACGCTCGTGAATTAATATGGGGCAATTCATGAATTGCCCCTGCATGTTATCTTCCCTTGAACTCTGGCTTCCTCTTCTCCAGAAACGAGGTCATGCCCTCTTTGAAATCCTCGGTCTGGAAGCAGATGCGCTGCGCCAGCGTCTCGAAGTCCAACTGCGATTCCAGGTCTCCTACCGCACCTTTGTACACACCCTTCTTGATAAGCTCGATGGCAACCGACGGCCCCTTGGCTATCTTAGTTGCCAGCTCTTTGGTCACCTTCATCAGGTCGTTGTGGGGCACAACTTTGCTCACCAGCCCCAGCCGCTCCGCCTCTTTGGCATCGAAGGTCTCACCCAGCCACATAAGCTCCAGCGCCTTCGATGTCCCTACCATGCGGGGCAGGTAGTAAGTAGCGCCTCCGTCAGGACAGAGACCTCTTTTGACGAAAACCATGCTGAAGCGGGCTTTTTCCGAGGCTATCCTGATATCGCAGGCCAGGGCCAGAGAGAAGGTCACTCCGGCGATTACTCCGGGTATGGCAGCGATAGTCGGCTTGGGGAAGTTTCGCACCGGCAATGTCCACCAGCCCAGCGGTCTCTTCAAAATATACGGCTCGATGGGCCCGCTGTAATCAGCAGTCAGCTCGCTGGCATCCGCTCCGGTGCTGAAAGCCTCGCCCGCGCCGGTGAACACCAGCACTTTCACGGAGTCATCATGACGAAGGTGCACGGCCAATCTGTGCACCTCTGTCCTCATCGCCTCGGTAACGGCATTAAGCTTCTCAGGCCGGTTAAAGGTTATGGTGGCGATTCCATCCTCTACATTGAACAGCAGCCCCTCGACAGCCATCGGTTGCCTCCTATCTCAGTTACCGTGTCATTGCTTCGCTTCGCTCGCTATGACACGAAAGTATTTCCCCATTTCTAATTATACCTTTACTTTCCCTTGAACTTGGCCGGCCTTCCCTCCATGAACGACTTGATGCCCTCCTGGAAGTCCTCCGTATTGAACAGCACGCTCTCAACATAAGCCTCGTAGTCCATCTGCACAGCTATGTCAGTCTCGTTGTAGCCTCTGTAGATGGCTGCCTTGGCGAAACCTAACGCTATGGGCGAGTTCTGCGATATCTTCGCCGCCATCTCCTTCGCTGCCGCCATCAACCGGTCGGCAGGCACTACCTTGTTCACTAGACCAATCCGGTCCGCCTCTTTGGCATCTATGGTTTCTGCCATGAACACCAGCTCCAGGGCACGGGCGGTCCCGATGAGACGGGGCAACGTCATGGTCGAGCCCGACTCGGGTATCACACCCCTCTTGGTGAATATCATGTTGAACCGGGCTGCCTCCGAGGCTATCCTGATATCGCAGGCAAGACTGAGGGCCAGACCTCCACCTGCCGCTGTGCCGTTCACCGCAGCGATGACAGGCTTGGGCAGGTTCCTTATCTTGACTACAGTGGTCAGTATATTGCCATCCCCGCGCATCAGCTCCTCCATGGTCGTCTGATGGAGCTTATGCGTCTCACCCAGCGACATCAGATAGTTAATATCCGCACCGGTGCAGAACGCCTTGCCCGCTCCGGTTATGATAAGAGCCCTGGCGTCTATGTCCTTAGCTACTTTGGTGAGCACATCGTCCATCTCCGCCTGCATGACGTCGTCAAAGGCGTTCTTTACCTCAGGCCGATTCAGGGTCATCACCGCCACCCCACCCTCTTTTTCGTAAATTACGGTTTTGTATGCCAATTGAAGCCCCTTTCATCAGTTTATGATTCTTCTCTCTTGATGGAGAGGAAAGGGAGGGTGAGACTAAAATCTATTCTCCTTTGAACACAGGCTCGCGCTTCTCCATGAAGGAATCTATTCCTTCCTTGAAGTCCTTGGTGCCCATCAGGGCATTTTGAGTGTAGTTCTCGTAGTCCATATGAGCGCCGATATCGGGGTCGAGCATGCCCCTGTATAGCGCAGCTTTGGCTAGCCCTACCGCTAGCGGTGGGTTCTTGGCTATCTCAGATGCCAACTCCAGGGTAGCCTTCATCAGCTCTTCGTGCGGAACGACCTTGTTCACCAGGCCTATGCGCTCCGCCTCCTGGGCATTGATTATCTTCCCAGTGAGCACCAACTCGCAGGCTCGCGCCATCCCGATGAGGCGGGGCAGGTTATAGCTGGCGGCACAATCGGGTATAACGCCCCTCTTGATGAAAATGGTGCTAAAACGGGCCTTCTCCGAGATAATCCTCATATCGCAGGCCAGCGCCAGACCCATGCCGCCTCCCGCCGCTATGCCGTTGACCGCAGCGATAACCGGCTTCGTCATGTTGCGGATCTTGAGCACTACGGTGGGCATATGACCCACCCTTTTGACCATATCGCCGATGACCGTCCTGGCAAATTCCGACCTGCCCTCGACCAGGGTGCCGAGATAGCTTACATCACCACCGGCACAGAAGGCCTTACCGGCGCCAGTTATGATAACGACCCTGACGCCCTTGTCGGCAGCCACATCGTTGACAGCATTGTCGATCGCCTCCATCATAGGGAAGTCGAAGGCGTTGTTTGACTCCGGGCGGTTCAGAGTTATGGTAGCAATCATATCCTTCTTCTCAATAAGCACGGTCTTCTCTGCCACTTAGTTCCCTCCTTGTTTTCTTCTCAGCGCAAACACAGCGCTAACTCAAAAATCTGATGGCATAATACCCCGAAAGCCGAACCTTTGTCAATTTGGAGGAGGCAGCTGCTGGAAGCTGAGCAAGCCCTAGAAGACAGTCATTTATGACCTGTCGATTACGGTAAACCTTTTCTCGACAATGATATGCTGAATGATTATCCCTATACCCAGAGATAACAGGAAAGGGTTCCTTAACCAGAGGCTGACAGCCGCAATTATTATGCCATATACACTGTGATGTATTCGAAGTCCCCTGATTCTGTAGACTGGCTTTCTCTTTAGCCTTCTGGCGAGTAATCTATAGCCACCCTCGTAAACAAATCCAATTGCGATACCTGCCAGCAATCCTTCGATTATCTGCAGAAAAACTGGCATTAGAAGCCTTGCTGCGGCCTTTCCCTGGAAATACCCGGAGCTTGCCCGGCTGCTCTCTGCATCTCCGCCACTACCTTCTGATACTTTTCGTGTATCATCTTCTGATCGAACTCATAAAAGCTCCGGAGCATATTGTCCTGCTCCTCCCTGCTGAAATACTCCATGCAGGGGTAGAAAAACCTCTTGTCCTCCTTTTCAATATGTCCCGGATAAAGCCTGACCAGCTCCTGCATGAAGTGAACAATCTCTGGTAAAGCCTGCTCGCTTCCCCGCACATAGTTATCCCTAGCTGCTACGAGATTACCTGTCAACCTTCTTGCC